>JBOFSK010000385.1:0-1162 GCA_051651505.1 Aeromonas sp. | reverse complement strand
CCAGATCCGCGAGATCCACCCCAAGGTGCTCGAGATCACCGGCCCCCACGCTTATGAAGAGGTGCTCAGCCACGTCCACAAATATGTGGCCAAACCTCAGCACAACCCCTTCACCAGTCTGGTTCCCGCCCACGGTGTCAAGCTGACTCCGCGCCACTACGCCTATCTGAAGATTTCCGAAGGCTGCAACCACCGCTGCACCTTCTGCATCATCCCCTCCATGCGTGGGGATCTGGTAAGCCGCCCCATCGGCGAAGTACTGGCCGAAGCCAAGCGCCTGAAAGAGGCGGGTGTAAAAGAGCTGCTGGTGATCTCCCAGGACACCTCCGCCTACGGCGTCGATGTCAAACACCGCACCGGTTTCTACGACGGCATGCCGGTCAAGACCAGCATGGTCGCCCTGTGCGAAGAGCTGGCCAAGCTCGATATCTGGGTGCGTCTGCACTATGTCTACCCCTACCCGCACGTGGATGACATCATCCCGCTGATGCGCGATGGCAAGGTCCTGCCCTACCTCGATATTCCGTTGCAGCACGCCAGCCCACGCATCCTCAAACTGATGAAACGCCCGGGTACGGTCGAGCGCACCCTGGAGCGGATCCAGAAGTGGCGCGAGATCTGCCCCGAGATCACCCTGCGCTCCACCTTTATCGTCGGCTTCCCGGGCGAGACCGAGGAAGAGTTCCAGATGCTGCTGGACTTTATCGACAAGGCAGAGCTGGATCGGGTCGGCTGCTTCACATACAGCCCGGTTGAAGGGGCACTGGCCAACGAGCTGCCAGACCCAGTACCGGAAGCGGTGCAGGAAGAGCGCTTCCAGCGCTTTATGGAGCTGCAACAGCAAGTCTCCATCCGCAAACTGGCCCGCAAAGTAGGTCAGGAGCTGACCGTCATCATCGACGAAGTGGACCAAGAGGGCGCCACTGGCCGCTCCTTCGCCGATGCACCGGAGATCGACGGTCTGGTCTACCTCAACGGCGAGACCAACCTCAAGCCGGGTGACATGGTCAAGGTACGGATCGATGAAGCTGACGAGTATGACCTGTGGGCCAGCCTGATTGGCTAAGCCTGATTGGCCAACCCAAGCTGAAACAGCCAAATGAAAAAAGCGCCTACGGGCGCTTTTTTATTGGCTGAATAGCGCAGGCAAAACCGCTGGCCT
>JBOFSK010000384.1:0-9695 GCA_051651505.1 Aeromonas sp. | reverse complement strand
TGACGGGGCAAAGACGAGTTGGCACAATCACCCAACGGAGCCAAAAGTGACATGTAAATCTCCCAAAAAGACAAAAGCGCCGTGCAGGGGCACTACACGGCGCTCGTAATATACCTTTCGAAGGCTTAGATTTCCATTAGCTCCTTCTCCTTTACGGCAAGGGCCTCATCGACCAGCTTGACGTAGGAGTCGGTCAGCTTCTGGATATCTTCCTGGGCACGACGGTCGTCATCCTCGGAGATCTCCTTGTCTTTGAGCAGAGCTTTGAGGTCGGCGTTAGCATCACGACGGATGTTACGCACCGCAACCCGGGCATTTTCTGCTTCAGCACGGACAATCTTGGTCAGATCGCGACGGCGCTCTTCGGTCAACGGCGGCAGCGGCACGCGTAAAGTCTGACCATTGCTGGATGGGTTCAGACCCAGATCAGAGGTCAGGATTGCCTTCTCTATCGCCTGGATCATTGAGCGGTCAAAAATGGAGATGGAGAGGGTGCGGGCATCTTCCGCCACCACGTTGGCCAACTGCTTGAGCGGAGTGGCAGAGCCGTAGTACTCAACCATGATACCGTCGAGCAAGCTTGGATGAGCGCGGCCGGTACGGATCTTGGACATCTGGGTCTTGAGCGACTCTACGCTCTTGCCCATACGGTCCTTGGCGTCGTTTTTAATCTCGTTGATCACAGTGGTTTTCCTTTTGGCGAACGAGCCGTCATCGGGCTCGTATCTATCTTATGTACTGAGGTGATGAATAGGATAAGCCTGCCCGGTGGCAAGCGCTTATCTTACTTACCCACGTGGTGGATCAGCGTGCCTTCCGGCTCACCCATGATAACTCGGCGCAGGGCACCCGGTTTGTTCATGTTGAACACCCGGATTGGCAGATCATGGTCACGGGCCAGGGTAAAGGCGGCAAGATCCATCACCTTGAGCTCTTTTTCAAGCACTTCATCATAACTCAGTTCATTGTACAGCACGGCATCCGGATTCTTAACCGGATCCTCGTTGTATACCCCATCGACCTTGGTGGCTTTGAGCACCACATCCGCTTCGATCTCGATGCCACGCAGGCAAGCGGCAGAGTCGGTGGTAAAGAAGGGGTTGCCGGTACCGGCAGAGAAGATCACCACTTTGCCGGCGCGCAGCTGACTGATAGCCTCGGCCCAGCTATAGGAGTCACAGACACCTTGCAGGGAGATGGCAGACATCAGACGGGCATTCACATAAGCACGATGCAGGGCATCACGCATCGCCAGACCGTTCATCACGGTTGCCAACATACCCATGTGGTCACCCACCACGCGGTTCATGCCCGCTTTGGCAAGACCGGCACCACGGAACAGGTTGCCGCCACCGATGACCAGACCGACCTGAACACCCAACTCAACCAGTTCTTTGATCTCTTGGGCCATCCGTTCCAGCACCGCTGGATCAATGCCAAAACCCTCTGATCCTTGCAGGGCTTCACCACTTAACTTCAGAAGAACACGTCTGTATGCAGGCTTGGGATTGGTACTCATGTCACTGATTCCTGGTCATATAAAGACCGCGACATAAGTCGCGGTCTGGGGAAACGGAAAAACCGGTTCGATTAAGCCTTGTTAGCGGCTGCGATTTGAGCTGCAACTTCAGCAGCGAAATCGGTCTCTTGCTTCTCGATGCCTTCGCCCACTTCGAAACGGGTGAAGGAAACAACGTCAGCGCCTTCTTTCTTCAGCAGCTCAGCAACAGTCATGGAAGGATCTTTCACGAATGGCTGACCAGTCAGGGAAACCTCACCGGTGAACTTCTTCATGCGGCCTTCAACCATCTTCTCGGCAATCTCTTTCGGCTTGCCAGAGTTAACAGCGATGTCGATCTGAATTTCGCGCTCTTTGGCAACGACTTCAGCAGACACATCTTCCGGCTTGACGAACTGTGGGCTGTTCGCGGCAACGTGCATGGCCAGATCTTTAGCCAGATCGCTGGAACCACCGGTCAGCTTGGTGATAACACCAATGCGTGCGCCGTGAACGTAGGTACCCAGGTTGTCACCTTCAACCAGCATCACGCGACGCAGGTTCATGTTCTCACCGATCTTGGCGATCAGGTTGGTGATGGTCAGCTCAACAGACTCGCCGTTACCGAAGTCAGTCGCTTTCAGCGCGTCAACATCAGCAATTTTCTGGGTCGCAGCGATATCAGCGATCTTCTGGCCCATTGCCATGAAGCTGGCATCTTTGGCGACGAAGTCGGTTTCGCTGTTCAGCTCGATCATGGCAGCAATGTTGCCTTCGGTACGGGCGAAGATCACGCCTTCAGCAGCGATACGGCCTGCTTTCTTGGCAGCTTTAGCCTGACCAGATTTACGCATGTTTTCGATTGCCAGCTCGATGTCGCCATTGGCTTCAGTCAGAGCTTTTTTGCAATCCATCATGCCAGCAGCAGTGCGCTCGCGCAGTTCTTTTACCAGGGCGGCAGTAACGTTAGCCATGTCCAGTATCCTCGGTCTTCAATTGACAAAAAACAGGGGCCACTAGGGCCCCTGCTAACCAATTATATCAGCTTGGTTAATAAGGGCTTTACAGTCCTTATCAATTACTGAGCTTCAACGAAGCCATCTTGCTCAGCTTGAACAACGATGTCCTGCTCGCGAGCTTCCAGTACGGTGTCAGCAGCAGCATTCAGATACAGCTGGACGGCACGGATAGCATCGTCGTTACCCGGGATGACGTAATCAACGCCGTCCGGGTTAGAGTTGGTATCAACGATGGAAACGACCGGGATACCCAGGTTGTTGGCTTCTTTGATAGCGATGTGCTCGTGGTCGGCATCGACAACGAACAGAACGTCAGGCAGACCGCCCATGTTCTTGATACCACCCAGGCTCTTCTCCAGCTTTTCCATTTCGCGAGTACGCATCAGCGCCTCTTTCTTGGTCAGCTTTTCGAAGGTACCGTCCTGGCTCTGGAGTTCCAGATCTTTCAGGCGCTTGATAGACTGACGAACGGTTTTCCAGTTAGTCAGCATACCGCCCAACCAGCGGTGGTTTACATAGAACTGGTCGCAACGCTCAGCGGATTCTTTGACGGCTTCAGCGGCGGCACGCTTGGTACCAACGAACAGTACCTTGCCTTTCTTGGCAGCTACGGAGCTGATGAAGTTCATGGCATCGTCAAACAATGGAACGGTTTTTTCCAGGTTGATGATGTGAACCTTGCTGCGGGCACCGAAGATGTAGGATTTCATTTTCGGGTTCCAGTAACGAGTCTGGTGACCGAAGTGAACGCCGGCTTGCAGCATGTCGCGCATAGAAACTTTAGCCATTTTATACCTCTGTATTGGGGTTAGGCCTCCACACATCCCATATAACCGACCCGTTAAGGCACCCCGGTATATGTGTCGACGTGTGTGTGTTATTGATTAAGGGTGATGAAATGGTGGACACAAGTTCCCCATTCCGGCGCGCTTTATATCACATGTTTGCTCAGGACACCACCAAGGGACGGTCAAAACCGCAGTAAAGGAGGATCCCGCCACCCAAGTTGGCGTGCCGATTTGACGCTGTGATGACAATCACACTGGAAGTACGCGAGGGTTGCGGATAAAATTTTGCCCTGATTGCAAACGCATCTATTTTTCATTACCTGTCCTGTCTGCCCTCACCGGCCCAGCGGCAGGCCGCAAGAGAGATCCTATGTCCCTTAAAATCAAGACACCGGAAGAGATTGAAAAGATGCGCGTGGCCGGCCAATTGGCTGCCGATGTGCTGGTCATGATTGCGCCCCATGTGAAAGCTGGCGTCACCACAGATGAACTCAATACCCTCTGCCACAACTATATTGTCGATGTGCAGCAGGCGGTGCCGGCGCCACTTAACTACCACGGCTTCCCCAAATCCATCTGTACCTCGGTCAATGATGTGATCTGTCACGGCATCCCGAACCACAAAAAATTGCGCGATGGCGATATCGTTAACCTGGATATCACGGTGATCAAAGATGGCTATCACGGGGATACCTCGGCCATGTTCATCATTGGTGACACCACGCCGTTGCGGCGTAAACTGTGTAACGTCGCCCAAGAGAGCCTGTACGCGGCCATCAAGAAGGTGCGCCCGGGTGCCTGCATCAGCGAACTGGGGGCGGTGATCCAGCCTATCGTCGAGCAAGCCGGTTTCTCGGTGGTACGTGACTATTGTGGCCACGGCATCGGTGCCGAATTCCACGAAGAGCCACAGATCCTCCACTACCGCAACAGTGGCAAGCTGGCGTTGCAAGCGGGCATGTGCTTCACCATTGAACCTATGGTCAATAGCAAGAAGTACCACTGCAAGGTCAACCCAAAAGATGGTTGGACCGTGACCACCAAAGATGGCGGTGATTCCGCCCAGTGGGAGCACACCCTGCTGGTGACCGAAGATGGCTGCGAGGTGCTCACCCTGCGCCCCGATGACACTATCGACCGCATTATCAAACACAGCTAACATCGAACCCCGGCCTGCAACCTGCGCCGGGGTTTTTACTTCTCGTATTAGCCATTAGCCTGCCACTTGCGTGTGAGATGCCATGGACGCCAGCCTGCTTTCCCCCCATTTATTGCCCGATGATCAGCTGACCCGCGATAACTGCAAAGAGTACCTGAGCCGCTTTCTTGGCTGGCTGCACGCCCGTTTCGATGCCGGTGACAACATCATCGAACTGGTGGCGACCCGCTCCCAATACATGGATCAGCTGCTGTGCCGCTTGTGGCAAAAATTTGGCTTTGACAACTGCGACCTCACCCTGATTGCCGTGGGTGGCTATGGCCGGGGCGAGCTGCACCCCCACTCCGATATCGACTTGCTGATCCTCTACCAAGGGGATGAGCTGGACGAGGTACTGGGGCTGCGGATCGGCGAATTTATCACCCTGTTGTGGGATCTCAAGCTGGAGGTGGGCCAGGCGGTGCGCAACGTGGCCGAGTGCCTGGAACAGGGGCGCGCCGATATTACGGTGGCTACCAACCTGATTGAGGCTCGCTACATTAGCGGCCACAAAGCGGGTTTTTTACAACTGCAAGAGGCCACCAAACCCCAGCATTTCTGGCCAAGCGAAGCCTTTTTTCGCGCCAAACGCCAAGAGCAGGCAGAACGTCACCAGCAGTTTCTTGGCACTGCCTACAAGCTGGAGCCTGATCTTAAAAGCAATCCGGGGGGGCTGCGGGATATCCAGACCCTGGCCTGGGTCGCTCGCCGCCACTTTGGCGCCACCACCCTGTTTGAGATGACCAGCCACGGCTTTCTCAATCGCGCCGAGTACCGCGAGCTGCTGGACTGCCAGAACTTCTTGTGGAAAGTGCGGTTTGCCCTGCACATGGCCATCAACAAAGGGGATAACCGGCTGCTGTTCGATCGCCAGCGCACCGTCGCCCAGATGTTGGGGTTTGAGGGGGAAGGCAACAGCCCGGTCGAGCAGATGATGAAGCGCTTCTACCAGACGGTGCGGCGGGTCTCCGAGCTGAACGAAATGCTGCTACAGCTGTTTGACGAGGCGATCCTCGGCAATTGTGCCATGGATGTGCGCCGCCTCTGTGACGAATTTCAGCTCCGTGGCCGCCTTATCGACGCGGTAGATAGCACGCTGTTTAGCCGCGAGCCCGCGGCCATCTTGCGTCTCTTCTATCAAATGGCCCAGCACCCCGAAATCACCGGCATTCATTCGGCCACCTTGCGCCAACTGCGCGAGGCCCGGCGCAAGCTCAACTGCTGGCTGCAAGAGAGACCCGACTGCCGTCGCCTGTTTATGGCGCTGCTGCGCCACCCCAACGGCATCGGCCTGCCGCTCACCCTGATGCACAAATACGGCATCCTCGCCGCCTATCTGCCGCAGTGGAACCTGATTGTCGGCCAGATGCAGTTCGACATGTTTCACGCCTACACGGTGGATGAGCACACCCACCGGCTGCTCAAAAATATTCACCAGTATCCCAATCCGGCCAACCGCCAGCGCCACCCCCTCTGTCACGAGGTGTTCACCCGGCTGCGCAAGCCGGAGCTGCTCAACATTGCCGCCCTGTTTCATGACATTGCCAAGGGGCGGCGCGGTGATCACTCGGAACTCGGCGCCGTCGATGCGCTGGAGTTCTGCCAGCTGCACGGGTTGGATCGCTACGAAAGCCGGCTGGTCGCCTGGCTGGTGCGCCACCACCTGCTGATGTCGGTGACGGCCCAGCGCCGCGATATCTATGATCCCGACGTGGTGGCAGACTTCGCCCAAAAGGTGCGCGATGAACAGCACCTCGATCTGCTCTATTGCCTCACCGTGGCCGATATCTGCGCCACCAACGACACCCTGTGGAACGACTGGAAGGGCACCCTGCTGCGCGAACTCTACTTCGCCACCCAAAAAGCCCTGCGCCAGGGGCTGGAAAACCCGCCCGATGTGCGGCTGCGGATCCGCGAAAATCAGCGTCAGGCCAAGCAGATCCTCAGCCAGCGCAATGTGCCCGCAGAGGCCGTGAGTCAGTTGTGGAGCGATTTCAAGGCCGACTATTTTTTACGCCACAGCCCAGAGCAGATCGCCTGGCACTGCCGCCACATCATTGAGCATGGCGACAATCCGGCGCCGCTGGTGATCATCGGCAAGCACCCGACCCGGGGCGGCAGCGAAGTGTTTATCTACTGCCGCGACACCCCACACCTGTTTGCTACCGTCGCCTCGGCGCTGGATCAGAAAAACCTCAATATCCACGATGCCCAGATCATGACCTCTCACAGCGACTTCGTGCTCGATACCTTCGTGGTGCTGGAGCCGAGCGGCGACCCCATCAGCCCTAACCGCACCGCCACCATCAAAAAAGCACTGGAGAAGGCCCTGCAGGAGCCGGGCAAACTGGTGCTGCGCAGCAAACCGCTGTCACGGCGCCACCGCCAGTTCAGCGTGCCGACCCGGGTGGTATTTTTACCCCACAGCTCAAGCGATAAAAGCGAGAGCAAGCATACACTCATGGAGCTAACCGCCCTCGATACCCCCGGCCTGTTGGCCCGGATCGGGGCCGTGTTCCAGCAGTGCGGGCTGTCACTGCATGCCGCCAAGATCGCCACCTTTGGCGAACGGGTGGAAGACTTTTTCAGCCTCACCAGCTTAAATGGCGAGCCCCTGAGCCCCAGCCAACAACAGCAACTGGAAGAACGCCTGGTTCATCAGCTCAACCCGCTGCCATCGCTGCAGGATTAAGCAACCCGCCCCCTGGCGGCCTTCATTTGGCGCAACAAAGGGTCGCTGGCCTGAAGAATTCCGGTCAACCCCTTAAAAACAGTCAGAAAAGTGTGATACAACAAACAGAATTTTTTAGAGGAAACCTGTCATGACCGAGTTGCAACAGATCATTGAGGCTGCCTTCGAGCGCCGCGACACCATTACACCGGGCTCAGTGGATAGCGCCACCAAATCCGCCATCCTGCAAGCCATCGACCTGCTGGACTCTGGCAAGGCCCGGGTGGCCGAAAAGATCAATGGTGAGTGGGTAGTCAACCAGTGGCTGAAAAAAGCGGTACTGCTCTCGTTTCGCATCAACGACAACGGCATCATCAATACCGGCGATGCCCAGTACTACGACAAAGTCCCCCTCAAGTTCGCCAACTACACCGAAGAGCAGTTCAAAGCCGCCGGTGTCCGTGTGGTACCGCCAGCCACCGCCCGTAAAGGGGCCTTTATTGCACCCAATACCGTGCTGATGCCCTCCTACGTCAACATCGGCGCCTTTGTCGATGAAGGCACCATGGTCGATACCTGGGCCCCTGTCGGTTCTTGCGCCCAGATCGGTAAGAACGTCCACCTCTCCGGCGGCGTCGGCATCGGCGGCGTACTGGAACCGCTGCAGGCCAACCCGACCATCATCGAAGACAACTGCTTTATCGGTGCCCGTTCAGAGGTCGTTGAAGGAGTGATCGTCGAGGAAGGCTCCGTCATCTCCATGGGCGTCTTCATCGGCCAGTCCACCCGCATCTATGACCGCGAAACCGGTGAAATCCACTATGGCCGCGTGCCGGCCGGTTCTGTGGTGGTCTCCGGCTCCCTGCCCTCCAAGTGCGGCACCTACAGCCTGTATGCGGCGGTCATCGTCAAGAAGGTCGATGCCAAGACCCGCGCCAAAGTAGGCATTAACGCCCTGCTGCGCGCCATCGACGAATAATGCTGGCTCACCACTGACCAGCGAAGGGCGCCCTATGGCGCCCTTTTTAATTCTGGTGCCCCTGTCACAGGCAAGCCATCTTGGCTCGGGTAAGATAGGGGTGAGCATTGCAACCATATCGTTTCATACCAAGGAAGGCCGATGTACGAGAACCTGAAAAGCCTGGGGATCCAAGAACCCACCACCATCGACAGCTACACCCTGCGCCAAGAGGCCAACCACGACATCCTCAAGATCTACTTCAAGAAGCAGAAGGGCGAGTTCTTCGCCAAGAGCGTCAAGTTCAAATATCCGCGCCAGCGCAAAACCATCCTGATCGACTCGGGCACCCATGAATACAAAGATATCACCGAGATCAACGCCAACCTCAAATACGTGGTGGATGAGTTGGATCAGCTGACGCAGGGCAGCCATCAGCACAGCGACCCGGATATCAAACAGAAGATCCTGCGTGATCTGCGCCATCTGGAAAAAGTGGTGCAACACAAGATCAGTGAAATCGAACGGGATCTGGAAAAACTCTGATCCACTCATTTCGTCATCACCGCCAACAACAAGGGGGCACATCACTACCATCGTGATGGCCCCCTCTTCGTTACCAGGTTGCCAGCGCTCACCCACGAATCCTCACCATTCGAGTCGGGGCGGCTTGACGAATCTATGCCAGACCATCCAGCTCAGCCTGCGTCATTGGCCGCAGAACCCGACATGGATTACCGGCTGCGACCACATTCGCTGGTATATCTTTTGTCAGCACCGATCCAGCACCAATCACGCTGTTGTTACCGATAGTGACACCGGGGCAGATCACTGCACTACCACCAATCCAGACGTTGTGACCAATGCTTACCGGCTTGCCAAGCTCCACCCCTTTAATCCGTGGCGCTACCGCCACCGGATGCGTAGCGGTGTATATCTGCACGCCGGGCGCCAGCATTACATTGTTGCCAATATGCACCTCGCACACATCGAGAATGGTGCAGTTAAAATTGGCGTAAAAATTTTCTCCGACATGGATATTGGCGCCATAGTCACAAAAAAAGGGCGGGGTGATAAAGCAACGATCCCCACAGCTACCTAGCAACCGGGTCAGGCGTCCCCGTGCTCCCGGGGCATCTGTCGGTTCCCGGTTGAGCTCACCCAGCAGAGCACGGCACGCGGCTCGTGCCGCCACCAGGGCGGGATCACCGGCATCATAAGGCTCCCCCGCCACCATTTTCTGCCACTCAGCTCCCTCTGTCAGCGCCGTTGCTGTCGTAGTCAACATCTCACTCATTTGCTACTCCATAAGTGCATTCATCGATTCGTTACAGGGTGTTGTAGGGATGATTAGCGAAGCGTAATCATTCAGTTACCGCGTCACCATCCGCTTAGCCCGCACAACATCCCCGATTGCCCGAGCGTTGCCCGCGATCGTGCGAATACGCGTCGCTATTCGCACCTACTCACACCCCGTCGTGCATTGCCATGCCAACCGCTGGCAAAAAAATCAAAAAAAGAGGGAGGCTTGCGCCTCCCTCTTCAAGAACTCTGATAATCAGG
>JBOFSK010000383.1:0-1062 GCA_051651505.1 Aeromonas sp. | reverse complement strand
CTTGCCATCTATGCCCTTTCAGATAACATCTCGCTTAAATGGAAAGGCGTACGCGGCAGCAGGCCAGGCTGTGGGTGCGTTGCACACTATGGCGGTGCTTCAAGCCTATCAGGCTGACGTGCTGAGGGACCTGGTTTCGCCTTCCGAGCTTTTCAGTGCCTCCGTCGAGACGGTGATCGAGAAGTTTAGGGAGGCGAAGACGCGCTCAGCGGCTTTTAAAACCTTCATTCCTCGGAGGTCCAGGTCTGAGCCCGAACAACGCAGGGGTCCTGACCCGTCTCGTTCTGAGGAACAAAGACGGGCACAGAAGACTAGTGTCGCAACCCGTGCCCCTCCCCCGCCCGCAGGTGGGTCTAGGAGGAGGCATGGGTCGAAGGGGGGTAGGCAAGACTTGAGGGAAGTGATCCAGACAAGACAGCGTTCTCGCCTGGACCAGAGTAAAACTTGAACATCTACTCTCTTCCCTCGAGGGCAGTTTACTCTCACCCTTCTTAATTCCCCTGTTATTACCATCAGCCATCTGACCGAGGTTAGGTGGGGGCTTTCTGCGCGCTCATCCTCCGGACCTATGATGTTTTTGGTTAGCTCCTATGTTCATAGAAGCTACCTTTACTGATGGTCTGGAACTAAGGCTCCCTTGGACTTTCTTCCGGGTCCGAGTCATGCGCAGAAACCAAGATGGGTGAGTACGATCCATGTTTATCTACTTATTTTGCTGTTATTTATGGATCTGTTGTGCCCTATCTCCTTTCAGGGTAGGTCCTCGGCGAGTACTCCTCCCTCTGGTCCACTGACTACGGTTATGGCTGTGCTCGCCTAGATCTGCCTTCGCCTGTCTGGGTCCTTGCGGAACTTCCGGGTCCCTGTGACAGCACGGTATTCTTAGGACTCATAAGTCCTTATCCAGGTAAACTTCTGAGGTTTTTTCTTACAAAAGTATACCTTGGCACCCCTAAGAGGCTTTCCTTTTGAGAATCTTGCCCTGAGGGGCTTCCTTCCTAGCTATCTACCCTTTGCATTTATTTGGAGAGGGCCCTCCCTCTTGTGTAGGTTTGAGTGGTT
>JBOFSK010000382.1:0-3020 GCA_051651505.1 Aeromonas sp. | reverse complement strand
AATCCCTGTTTTTATCTGATCAATTAGAACGTCATCAAACGGCATAAGAAATCCTTATCGGTCAATAATCAAACGAATTTATCCCAAAGGTCAAGCTGGGATGTGGGATGTTGGAAAATGAAGGTTTCAGGATTATATCGTAATGTACTCCCGACGCTCATCTGAGTACAGATAGAGCGCGGGCTTCTCCAGTCTTTCGACCTTCGCGTTTTATAGTGAGGGAGACACCCAGCCCCACTTTTTTGATTAAGATTCCAGAGTTAAGGTCGCGCGGCATTGATGCACCACAAGTACATTGATGCCACCTATCTCCTAATTCTTTTGGAACCCGTTTGAGACATATTGCACAATGTTGAGACGTTCCGGCTGGATTTACTTCACGAACCGACCGACCAGCTTTTTCAGCTTTGAACGGTAGAATTTCGGTCAAGAATCCAGCTATCCCAGCATCAGCAAAACTTTTATTGCGACCCGATTTTGCAGCTTGCCCGTTAGGTAAAAATGTTCCGTCTTCATCCTGCTTGGGCTTATTGCGTCGAGTCATATTTGCAACCTTAAGGTCTTCAACAAAAATAACCTCAGCTTTCTCTACCAGCTTTCCAGCCAGTTCAAAGTGCCATTGCTTTCTTTGCCGTGTAACCCGTTGATGAAGCCTAGCAATGCGACTATTGAGTTTCCGTCTAGCCTTTCCACCCTTTGGTCGTAACTCCCTTTTGATTTGGAGCTTAGCCAACTGGTCTTCAGCTTTACGGAAAAACTTAGGCGGTTGAATCATCGTGCCATCAGAACAGGCTACAAAATACTCTAAGCCTGCATCAACCCCTAAGCTGTTTTTTTCAGTTGCAATAATGTCATCCGTAGAAATATCAGGGATTGAATTATCTTCTAGGGTTAAGGTGACATACCATCCATCAGCTTTATTAGTCACCAAAGCACGTTTGATTATGAACCCATCAGGAATCGGTCTATGTTGCCGAAACTTGATGGCTCCTAGCTTTGGCAAAGTTATTTGATTGCCTTGAATACAGTCAGCTTTTACACGTCCATAAGCGAAAGTCCTATAGCGGTTCTTCACCTTGAATCGAGGTCTGCCGCTATGCTTCCCTTTGCTGTCTCCCTTTATAAATCGAGAGAAGGCAAGGTCAACTCGCTTGACCATATCCTGCAACACATCGGCATGAATATCGGCGTACCAATCTCGTTCTTTTTTGAGAGTGACTAGAGAACGCTTTTGTCCATAGTATTCAGGTTGCATCCTTGGTTCTGCAATACTGCAAATCAAAGGACAGGCATTGACCGCCGTTCTATTCATCTCCCACCAGTCAAAGCGATCCGACAATAGCCAGTTATATTGACAACGCAACATATCAAGCCATTTGTCCATACGGCATCGCTGCTCGTAGGTCGGACTAAGTTTGTACTGGTAGGCTATGTTCATGATACGATTGTAACGCAAGTAGATATATTTACGCAATACATGAAGAATACTTCTTTGAGGCTTTCAGACGTAGAAAAAGCACACCTTGATAGGTATTGCGAATTAACAGAACGGACATTGAGCGATGTTTTAAGGCAATATATAAGGAGTTTGTCTATCGAGGGGGCATTGAACCCCCTCGATAGACTCGCCATTCCTCCCGACGCTCATCGAAGCGATAGAGCGCGGGGCTCCTGACGAGATAGCTGAAGCCTGAATCCCACGCGCTTTCTAGCCGTGGGAGTGGCTTTACGCATCACAATGGACTAAAGGGTTTCCCTTCAAACTCATCCACCAAACGCCTTAAGGCCCGTCGAACCACCTCAGAACATTGCATGTCATGGCAATTTGCATAATTAGCAATTCGATCAGCCATATGAGGATCAACCCTCACAGTCAATACCTCGGTCTTATTAATTTTTATTCGCCGATGGACTCTTGCTGGAATTGACATCAATCCTCCTGTGTATTACATTTAATATTAATAGCACGGCAACAGGCAATATGCAAAATGTTGAATTACGGGATTATCAGAAACGAGCTATAGCTGAGACCTATCAAGCGATTCGAGATGGGAAGCGCCGAATTGCCATTCAATTAATAACAGCGCTTGGAAAGACTACAGTTTTTTCTCAAATTGTGGCAGACTACTTATCCAGGCGGCAGCAGAGGGTTTTGTGTGTAGCTCACCGAGTCGAGTTGATCAAGCAGATGAGCGATCGCCTTGGGATCATGGGCGTGCCCAATTGGGAGCAAAAGCAGGGTGGCAATCAATATCCAGAGTTCCAGACTCATTGTGTAAGTATCCAGACCTTTGCCAGCAAAAACTATCAGAAGCCTGCAGATGTCGGTTTAGTTGTGATTGATGAATTTCATCATTTTCAGTCCAAAAACAGCTATGGCAAACTGTTTGAGCATTATCCTAATGCCATATTTATTGGAGTCAGTGCTACGCCTATTCGGCTGGATGGCAGAGGATTCGACAATATTTTTGAACACATGGTGTGTGGCCCTCAGTATGCAGAGATGAGAGAAGCTGGATACCTAGCTCCCTACAAAGCATTTGCAGGCATGCAGCCCGATTTGCAGAGGGTGAAGACTCAGGCCGGAGATTATCAAATTAGGCAATTATCTGATGCTTGTAATGATGTGGTATTGACTGGAAACTTAGTTCAAAAATATCAGGAATTGGCTAATGGTAAGAGTTGCATTGTTTTTGCTGTGAGTGTCGCTCATAGCAAAAACATAATGGAGCGGTATTTAGAGGCTGGGATTGCGGCAGAGCATATTGATGGGACTACACCTAAGGAGGTACGAGAAGCTACACTCAGTCGCTTCAAGGCTGGAAAGACAAAGGTTTTGAGTAACGTAGGGATAATTTGTGAGGGTTTCGACGTGCCAGCCGCCGAGGTGGTTCAAATTGCTCGACCGACCCAATCATTGAGTTTGATGTTGCAGATGGTGGGCCGAGTCTTGAGACCGTATCCCGGCAAAACAGCATTGATATTGGATCATGCTGGAGTGATTGAAGAGCATGGACTTC
>JBOFSK010000381.1:0-4396 GCA_051651505.1 Aeromonas sp. | reverse complement strand
CAGAGGGCCATGATGATTTGGCCGTTAAGCGTCCGGGTCATGACCCGAATATGGTCGAAATCGATGTAGCCGGTCAGGGTCCAGCTGCTGCCACGAATATCGAGCTGACTGGGACGTGCGTCGCTCTCCCCCTGCGGCTTGCTGTCATACAGACTGCTGCCCTGACTGTCAGCCAGCGAGAAGTAGCGCCCCTCGCCGCTCATTTTCTCCAGCAAGCCCTTGAATTCGCTCATGTCGAGGTAGTAGAGATAGGCGGAATCAGCGCCGCGCGGCACCAAGATAGTGATGACTGGCTTACCATCCACCTGTTGCAGCGGGCTGACGGTAATCTGGTTATTGGCGGCAGGGATCAGCTTGCGCAGGGCATCGACCTTGGCGCTGTCGTTGATGACTCCGCTCACGTCGAATGCCATGTCGCCGATCACCTTAACGATGTTATGAAAGCCGGTCTCTTGCAGGGTCTGCTTGACGTTGGTCACCCCGAAGTTGAGGTTGGCCGCCAGCAGGATTTTCTGATTGATGTCGCTGGCCAGCTTCTCTTTAACCAGGGTGATCTGTTCGTTGATGTTGTGAGTGGCCTGAGTGCGAATGTAGCCACTGATAAAGTGATTCACACTGAGCCCGGCGGTGCCGATAGTGACCAGAATGGCCAGTAGCAGCAAGAGATAAATCTTGACCTTGAATGGCATAGGTTCTCTCCAGAAGAGAGGGCTGGCACTGCCAACCCTCTCTGCCAATGATTATTTCTTCTTGGCGTACTTCATGGAGTCCAGCGCGACCGCCAGAATGATGATGCCGCCCTTGATGATGAACTGCCAGTAAGGGCTGACCCCGATATAGGTCAAACCGTAGTTGATCAGGGTGAAGATCAGCACCCCGGTGATCACCCCCGCGACCGTACCGACCCCACCGGCAAACGACACGCCCCCCACCACGCACGCCGCGATGGCATCCAGCTCGTACATGAAGCCGAGGTTGTTGGTGGCACTGCCGACCCGACCCGCTTCCAGCATGCCGCCGAAGGCGTAGAAGACCCCTGCCAGCGCATAGATCATCACCAGATTGACCGCCACGTTGACGCCGGAGACCTTGGCGGCCTCGGGGTTGCCGCCGATAGCGAAGATGTTTTTGCCAAAGCGGGTCTTGTTCCACAGCACCCAGACAAAGACGCTGGCGATAGCCGCATAGAAGGTGAGATAGGACAATTTGAAATCGCCGATCCGGATAAAGCCCTGGGCAAAACTGGAGAAGCGGGGGTCAAACCCGGCCACCGGCGACGCCCCTACCGAGTCAAAGTAGAGGGAGTTGATACCGTAGACGATGATCATGGTACCCAGGGTGGTGATAAACGGGGTCACGTTCAAGTACGCCACAATCAGGCCATTAATCAGGCCAATCAGGGCCCCCACGGCACACACCAGCAGGATCACTACCGGGATCGGCACCTCCCCCAGGCTGGGGAACACCTTGTTGACGTTGGTCAGTGCCTGCAACATGGTTGCCGCAATCAGCGCCGCCAGGCCGACCTGACGACCGGCTGACAGATCCGTGCCCTGGGTGATGATGATGCCTGCCACCCCCAATGCGATGATGACCCGCACCGAGGACTGGGTCAGGATGTTGCTGAAGTTGGTGAGGCTGAGGAACGAGGGCTCCTGGATCACGATGACCATGAGCAGCACCAGCAACACCAGGTAGATGGCGTTCTCCTTGAGCGCCTGCAGCAGATTGAAATTTTTAGCCGACTCCATATATATCTTCCTGTCGCTAGAGGTACAGAGATGCCAGGCGCAGTATCTCGCTCTGGTCAGTTTCTTTGGTATTGACGATGCCGGCGACCCGGCCATTGCTCATCACCAGAATGCGGTCGGTGATCCCCAGCAACTCCGGCATCTCGGATGAAATGATGATGATCCCCTTCTCCTTCTTCGCCAGCTCCAGGATCAGCTGGTAGATCTCGAACTTGGCCCCCACGTCGATGCCGCGAGTGGGTTCGTCGAGCATCAGGATCTCCGGCTGGGTCAGCAGCCAGCGACCGATGATCACCTTCTGCTGGTTGCCTCCGGAGAGGGAGCCGATTTGGGTCTGCTGGGTCGGGGTTTTGACCCGCATGGAGTCGATCACCCACTGGGTATCGCTCTTCATTTTGTTATCACTGAGCAGCCCCATGGAGCCTTTGTAGCTGTCCATATTGGCGATCAGGGAATTAAAGGCGATGTCGAGGCGGGAGTAGATACCGGTGGATCGGCGCTCTTCCGTCACCAACGCAAAGCCGTTGCGAATGGCTTCGTGGGCGTTGTGATTGGCTACCTCTTTGCCATGCAACTTGATGCTGCCCTGGCTGCGATCGCGGATACCGAACAGGGTCTCGACGATGTCGGTGCGCTTGGCCCCCACCAGTCCGGCGATGCCGAGGATCTCCCCCTTGTGCAGGTTGAAGGTCACATCCTGAATGGAGGGCTGGTTCTTCGCCGTCAGGTGTTCGATCTCGAGGATCACCTCTTTGGGCTGGTTGGTTTTTTCCGGGAAGCGCTGGGTCAGTTCACGGCCGACCATCATGCCGATGATCTGATCCATGGTCATCCCCTTGAGCGGCTGGGTTGCCACCCACTGGCCATCGCGCAATATGGTGATCTCGTCACAGAGCTGGAAGATCTCCTCCATCTTGTGGGAGATATAAACAATGCCGCACCCCTTATCCTTCAACTTGTTGATGATCTTAAAGAGGTGGTTGACCTCTTTTTCAGTCAGCGAGGAGGTAGGCTCATCCATGATGACGATCTTGGCATCGTAGGAGAACGCCTTGGCGATCTCGATCATCTGCATCTGGGAGACCGACAGGGTCGCGACCTTGACCTTGGGGTCGATGTCGATATCGAGCTCATCGAAGATGCGCTTGGTGTCGTCATACATCTTGCCGTGGTCGATGAACCACCCCTTGGTGGGATAGCGACCGAGCCACATGTTATCCATCACGGTGCGCTGCAACACCAGGTTGAGCTCCTGATGCACCATGGAGACGCCATTTTCCAGCGCCTGCTTGGAGGAGCTGAAATTAATCTCCTCTCCCTTGAAGAAGATCTTGCCCTGATCCTTTTCGTAAATGCCGAACAGGCACTTGAGCAGAGTCGATTTACCGGCCCCGTTCTCGCCCATCAACGCATGCACAGAATGAGGACGGACCCGTAAATTGACATTATCGAGTGCCTTGACGCCGGGAAAGCTCTTACTGACGTCGATCATCTCCAACAGCCATTCTGATTGTTGCTGTGTTGTCATATCAGCCATCACATCTGGTGAAAAAAAGGGCAAGGGGAACACCCTTGCCCTGCAAGAAGGAATTACTCGAATTGAGCCAGGTTGTCCTTATCCACACCGACGTAGGCAACACGGACCACCTTGTCGACGATGTTCCACTTGGTACCTTCACCGGCCGCTTTGCCTTCCGCCAAGTTTTTGGTCAAATCGAAGGTCGCCTTGGCCTGGTTGGCCGCGTCGTTCAACACGGTACCGGCCATGGCGCCGCTCTTAACCATCGCCAGTGCCTCTGGCAGCGCATCGACACCGAACACCGGAATGGCGGTCTTGCCCTGGGCTTTCAGTGACTCGACCGCACCCATTGCCATGCCATCGTTGTTGGCGATGACCACTTCGATCTTGTTGGCATTGGGGCCAGAAATCCAGGCATCCATCTTGTCTTTGGCCATGGCGGTATCCCACATACCGGTATCCATGTGCAACTGCTCGGTTTTGACGCCGCCATCATTCAGGGTCTTGACCACATAGGAGGTGCGCGCTTCGGCATCCGGGTGGCCCGGCTCCCCTTTGAGCAGCACAAACTGGATCACCCCATCCTTGTTCAGATCCCAAGCCGGGTTGAGCTTCCAGTGTTTGGCAATTAACTCGCCCTGGATAATCCCTGACTCCTTGGAGTCGGTACCCACGTAATAGGCCTTGTCGTAACTGGCCAGATCGGTCGCGCTTGGTTCTTTGTTGTAGAACACAACCGGGATACCTTCACCCCGGGCCTTTTCGATCACCACAGGCGCTGCCGCCGGATCCACCAGGTTGATGGCCAGTGCCTTCACCCCTTTGGCCAGCAGCACGTCGATCTGGTCATTCTGCTTGGACTGGTCGTTCTGGGAGTCATTCATCAGTAGCTCAACGCCCGGGTGGGCTACCGCTTCCTGCTCGATAGCTTTGCGCACGACCGCCATGAAGTTGTCGTCATATTTGTAGACGGTCACCCCTAAACGGGTTTCAGCATGAGCAGTGGCGCCGGCCATCAGGCCCATCAGCAAGGTGGCAACGGTGGTGAGTTTTTTCATTGTCATACTCCAATCACGTTATCTGACTTTCGGTAGGGTACGCCTGTCACCGTAGCGGGCAGGGTTAC
>JBOFSK010000380.1:0-8595 GCA_051651505.1 Aeromonas sp. | reverse complement strand
CTCTTGAGTTTGTTGGGGTGGGTGATAGCCGTCAGGCAAGCAATAGGTACAGCGAAAATTGCACACATCGGTGACCGACAGGCGCAAATAGTGAAAACGACGGGAAAAACCATCTTGAAGTGGCAACATAAACACCTTTCCAAATACGGGAGGCCAGGGCATTTCTTTCCTGACCTTTTCAGCTCAATTGTTGTCACCAACAACCGGCTGACGGCTGGTTTTCCCCTGTCATTAGGAGTTAGGCAAAACCGCTCGGAGTTCATCTAGTTTATTGATGCTAACACAAGTTGCAGTACACTCCCACGCATCTTGCGGCGTCTTTATCACGGTTTACAGAGGGTATATCAGAATGGGAAAACGGTTCAGGGTCCATTCGGTCAGCGGGGCCATCGGCCGCGCCATGATACTGATCCTTTTTATGGCCAGCCTGATCGCGCTGGTCGCCATGGTGACACTTTTTTACTCGGTCCCCGATGCCAAGGCGATTAACCTCTCTGGTTCGCTGCGGATGCAGGCCTACCGAATGGCCTACGAGATCGAACGGGGCGACAGTGTGATTGGACGGCTGGCTCAATTTGAACAGACCCTTCATGCCCATGAGTTACAGGAAACCCAGCGCTGGATCACCCCAGCGTCCCTGCGTCACACCTATGGCGAGGTACTCAGCCAATGGACTGTGATGCACCAACATATTGAAAACAGCACCCCGAAACGATACACAGATAACACCGAGCAATTTGTCTCGGCTATCGACAATTTCGTCAATCAGATGCAGTACCATGTGGAATTCAAGGTCCGGATGCTGGCATTGGCTGAAGGGCTGGGTCTATTGGCGATCATCACCATCGCCTGGTTCACGGTGCGCTTTACTCGCCAGCAAGTGGTGGCCCCCCTCAATCAGCTGGTTCAATGTGCCCGCCAAATTCAGCGCCAGGAGTTCGATCTGCTGCTGCCCACTCATGGCGAAAATGAGCTGGGCGAATTATCACGGGCCTTCGTCACCATGGCCGACGAGCTTGGCAAGCTCTATCGTGAGTTAGAAAACAAGGTGGAGGAAAAAACCGCCAAGCTGCAACAGGCCAACGATACCCTCTCGTTTCTCTACTCCACCGCGCAAAAACTGCACGCGGCCCCCCTGAGCAACCACACCTTGATAAAGTTGCTGGACCGCGCTGCCGCTCACCAGCATATCGACCATATCCGGCTAACCCGTTTCGAGCATAACGTCATGCCGGTTTATATTTCTGGGCGCACCGGCTGGCCCGGTGATCTCGATGCAGTCGCCAGCTTCTACTTGCAGATGGATGAACGCGACTTCGGCCGCCTGGACATCATCAGCAAGCAACCGATCGATGTCCGGTTAATCAAAAACTTCACCATGCTGCTGGCCCAGGTGCTCCACAAAGACCAAACCTTGTTGCAACAACAGCGGCTGCTGCTGATGGAAGAACGCGCCGTGATTGCCCGTGAGCTGCACGACTCGCTGGCACAAGCCCTCTCCTATCTCAAGATCCAGTCCACCCTGCTCAAACGATCCTATGCTAAAGGCCAGCAAGAAAAGGCGCAGCAAGCGATGCAGCAAATCGATGAAGGGCTCAGCAACGCTTATACCCAGCTGCGTGAACTACTAGGCACTTTTCGTCTGACGATAGGGGATGCCAATTTGGGAGAGGCGATCCAGGTCATGCTCGATCAACTGCAGCCTCAAACCCAAGCCGAAATAAGGTGCCACTATGGGCTTGCCGATAGTGATCTGGAAGCCGGTCAGCATATCCATATTTTACAGCTGATCCGTGAGGCAGTACTCAATGCCATCAAACATGCTAACGCGCAAGTGATTGATGTTAGCTGTAAGACCCTTGCCAGTGGTAACATCGAAGTACAGATTTCAGATGACGGTGTCGGGATCGGGCTCGCCAGCTCGGCGATAAACCATTACGGTTTGAGCATCATGAACGAGCGTGCCAGTAAATTGCACGGCCTGCTGACCATTGATGAGCAGCAACCTCAAGGCACCCGCGTGCATCTGACCTTTCCCACCAGTCTAACAAGAGACGCCTGATGGACGAGATGAAATACACTGTTCTGGTCGTAGATGACCATCCCCTCATGCGCAAAGGGATTGTGCAGTTACTGGCGCTGGAAGATAACATAGAGGTAATAAGCGAAGCCTCTAACGGCACGGATGCGGTGGCCCTGGCCAAGGAGTCGGAACCGGACCTGATCCTGCTCGATCTCAACATGAAAGGACTCTCCGGCCTTGACACCCTCAAGGCATTACGAGCAGAGGAGATCACCTCACGGGTGGTGATCCTCACCGTCTCCGATGCCCGCCAGGATGTAGTGGCCTTACTCCAGGCCGGTGCCGATGGCTATCTGCTCAAAGATACCGAGCCTGATCTGCTGCTGGCCCAGCTGGCGGAGGTCATGACCGGCAAACAGATCCTGAGTGAGCCGCTGCGTCCTTATCTTGAAAATATTTACGAACTGGATCACTTGCAGCAAAAATTGGAAAGCCTGACGCGGCGCGAAATGCAAATTCTGCGCGAAATTGCGAAAGGGCTCTCCAACAAACAGGTCGCCTCGGTCCTTCATATCTCCGAGGGGACGGTCAAGGTTCACGTCAAGAGCCTGCTGAAGAAACTCCAGGCGCAAAGCCGGGTTGAAGCCGCTGTCATGTATCTCGAGCAGCGCAACTAAACGCCCTCATCTCCAAAAAGCCACCCCCGGTGGCTTTTTCATTCTCTGGCACAATCGCTGCATTATTCTATTAGCAACGGTTTAATGGAGAATGGAACATGGATCTGCACCCTTTGATACTGTTCCCGTTACACTCCCACATTCTGCCTGGGGGTAAACTGTCACTGCGCCTGAGTGAACCACGCCATCTCCAGATGCTAAAGGAGTCCCTGCTCAACAATGACGGGTTTGGCATTGTGATGGACGAGTCGACGACTTCAGGACACTCAGGACGCATTCTGCCAGTCGGCACCCGCGTCAACATGACCGATTTCTATCCCCTCAAAGATGGCTCGCTCGGGCTGACCGTATTGGGCTTGGATCGCTTTTGCATCCACCAGATGGAAACAGATGCCATGGGGCTGCGCCGCGCCAAGGTGGAGCGGTTGACCAACTGGCCGAGCACTCACTGCGATTTCAACGACAAACTGCTCGTCAATCGTCTGCGGGAGGTTTTCGAGTTGCATCCGGAGCTCGATGAGCTCTACCCGGACAAATGTTTTGAAGATGCCGCCTGGCTTTGCCAGCGCTGGCTAGAAATACTGCCGATGCCGATTTATGAAAAGCAGATGCTGATTGCTAAACAAAACAGCGAGGCTGCCCGTCAATTTCTCCATCGCCTGATTTCACAATGACATAACGCTCGTTGCAAAATGCAAATATTCCAATAATAAAAATCATTTTTTTGCATTTTGCAAAAATCTAACCTGATAACAAGAGAGAGCCATTGCGCTAAATGGCCAACATGAGCACAAAAGAGTCTGAAAAAAGTTGGCACGGATTTTTCATATACATTAGTACAACCCGATTTATCCCGTGCTCTCTTCAGTATTTGCTGAAGAACTGGTCAACTCACAAAGTTGACCATTTTTTTATCCGTGGGTGAGCAAATGCGGCCCAAAGTGACCTTGTAAACATGCCGACAGCAGCGACAAGCTAATAGGTTTGGCGAGAAAATCATCCATTCCTTGTGCCAGACAAGAGGCCTTATCTTCGACCATCACATTGGCCGTCAGCGCGATAATGAGTCGGGTGTATCCCCGCTCACGGTTATCAATCATCTTGTTGCCTGCTCTGTTTTATACTGCCCGGGTCAGAAATATCACGCTGGCAGCCATCAAGTTGTCGTGAGCCAACTCATCATTGGCCAGCCGCCCCTGCTCCCCGAAGGTAACGGGGGTGATAAACGGGATCTTGCCAAGACGATCCTGACTCTGCCCAACGCATTGGCACAGCCTCCCACCTCGCGCCCCTCACAGGCGGTGATCTCGCCGCTAAACTCGGCTGGCACGTAGTCGGAATGAAATTAAAATGCCAACTGGCAATCGGGATAGAGTACCGCCAGCACTATACCGTTCTGACTCACCCCCTGATCCCAGCCAAGCTGCCAGTGGCCGCTGACACTTTTATCTGCCGCCGAACCGCCGCCCACCGGCACCGATGCCCCAAGCTCTGCTTCGATACCCGCCAGCAACCCCTCCTCCTGACCGGGACTGGCGTGATCGCCCATCGCGGTCATCACCCCGCCACAGGCGCTATACCCCAGCAATCGGGTGGTCGGGAACTGGCGTTTGAGGGCCTCGCGCAGTATCGCCCCGTCATGAGCTTGGGTAAAATAGAGCAGTAACAGAGAGGGGGCCGAACTGATCAGGCAGCGCAAATGGTCACAGATATCTTGAACCGCCAGCAAGGAATGCTGGGCGAGGGAGTGAGCCGTGCAAAATTTCACCACCTCCTCCTTGTTTTATCAGATAACGGCGGCAGGCAAAAAACATACCTCTATCAAGTTTTTTCCGCGCCACTCTTGTTAACATAGCTATCAATTAACCCCAGTGGCAGGATGACTCTGTGCGGCAAAAAAATATCAATGACTTCGATCGGGTAGTGGCCATCGGGGGGGGCCACGGTATGGGCCGGGTGCTCTCAGCCCTCTCTTTCCTCGGCCAGCGACTCACCGGCATCGTCACTACCACCGATAATGGTGGTTCGACCGGACGGCTGCGCAAGAGCCAAGAGTGCATCGCTTGGGGTGACCTGCGCAACTGTCTGAACCAGCTAGTGACCGATCCCAGTATCGGCAGCCTGCTGTTTGAGTACCGCTTCGCCGGTAAAGGCGAGTTGGCGGGTCACAACCTTGGCAACCTGATGCTGCTGGCGCTCGATAATCTCTGTGTCCGTCCTCTTGATGCGATCAAGCTGATCAGTGACATGCTCAAAATCGAGTCACAACTGCTACCTATGTCTGAATTGCCCACCGATCTTTGTGCCCATATGGCGTGTGGCAGCCAGATCTTGGGGGAAGTTTCCATCGATCAGCTGGCCACCCCTCCCCTCTCCCTCGGTCTGATGCCACTGGTGCCCGCGACCAAAGAAGCGGTACAGGCACTGCAGCAGGCCGACATGATCATATTAGGGCCGGGGAGTTTTCTCACCTCCATCATGCCCCCGCTGCTGCTGCCCGAGATCGCCCATGCAATCCAGCAGAGCAACGCCATTGTGGTCTTCATTGGTAATCTGGTGGCAGAGCAAAGCCCTGCCAGTCAGCTCGATTTGATGGAGCAGTGCCGTTGGTTGGAAGCCCGGATAGGTCAGGGACGCATTGACGCCATCCTGGCGCCAAAGGGCACAGGAGAGATGGCAATATGGCAAAAACGGCTGATCGAGGCTGAATTAGGCGAAGTCGAACTGCCCCATCGCCACGATCGGTTAAAGCTGAAACAGGCTCTGGACAACGCGATCTTGCAACTACTCCACCAAGGTGAAGCCGTCACCACTCCAGCACAAAATTGCGCCTGATGGTGACCGCGAAGCTAGCGGCTTAGGGGGAATTAGGGGTAAGTAGACAGAAAAGAGAGTACCCGAGGCACAGACACTTCCAACAGTTGCAGTTGACGTGCAGCCTCGGCTATATCCGCCTGCTTACAGGCCATCTCTAGCGCCATCAGCTGTTGGTAGCTGGGGATGGCGCCATAGCTGCCACAGGAAGACTTCATGCTGTGAGCCACGCGGGCTAATGCATCCCACTCCCCCCGCTCGAACAGTGGCCTGAGCTGGCTTAGCTGCTCACTCACCTCCTCAATAAACACCCCTATGATGACCGGTAACATATCCTGACCAATATCCTCAGCCAGTTGCTGCAACACCTTGCGATCAACGCACTCCATGCAAACCTCCTTATAGTGGTATTCAAACAGAGCATACTGCCGATAATCTTCATCCACGTGGCACACGGCCAAACACCACCATATCACCAGACCACAACCGGTTACGATTGAGGCAGCACCGCACCCCTCTTAGGGTGATAGCGCTCAGTCATTCCAATCTCATTTGCCAGCGGCACGGATGGTTAGATCACTTCGCAACGCTGGTTAGTCGCGATCCTTTCCCCCATGCGAAACAGATTAAACTCGCCAGGGGCCATCCTGACCCAATGTTCATTGCCAGTCAGCGGGCGGGTGGTGATCAGGGTCACCACATCGTTGGGGGTGGTCTCGCGCTGAAAGTCGATCACTACCTCTTCATCCAGCAAGCTCGCTTCGCCAAATGGGGCGCAGCGGGTCAACCAGTGCAGATTATTGGTACAGTAGCTCATCACATACTCCCCATCCGAGAGCAACATGTTGAACACCCCCAAAGACCTCAGCTCGTCACACAAGCTGGCGAGATAACGAAACATGGCGGGGAAATTAGCGGGACGCTTGGGGTATTTTTGCTCCAGCTGGTCGAGCAACCAGCAAAAGGCATGCTCGCTGTCGGTATCCCCCACCGGACGATAGCGCCCAGTGGCCAACTTCTTGTAGCCGGTCAGTTGACCATTATGAGCGAAAGTCCAATACCGGCCCCACAGCTCGCGGGTGAAGGGGTGGGTATTTTCCAGCGATACGCAGCCACGGTTGGCCTGCCGAATATGACTGACCACGGCACAACTCTTGATGGGCAGCGCCTGTACCAATTTGGCGATAGGGGATTGAGCGCTGGGCTCGGGATCTTTAAAGGTGCGACAGCCCTTTCCTTCGTAGAAGGTGATCCCCCAACCATCCTTGTGAGGACCGGTCTTGCCGCCGCGCAGCATCAGGCCGGTAAAGCTGAAGCAAATGTCGGTCGGCACATTGGCACTCATGCCGAGCAATTCACACATATCCGGCAGACTCCTTTCATGATTTGGCTTACATCTTGTTGAACCAGCGGCGGGCCAGACTACAAGGAACAAACACGTGAGCGAGCCACAAGCCTGTTACATAGTCCTTGTCAACTGGCCCATCACTCATCGCAGGGCCAGTGATACTGCTGGTCTGGTAACGGATTACTTGACCATCTCTTTTTCGACCAGCTGGATCAGGATGTGGATCACCTTGATATGCACTTCCTGAATGCGGTCGGCATAACCAAAGTGCGGCACCCGGATCTCGACATCCGCTAGACCCGCCATCTTGCCGCCATCCTTGCCGGTCAGGGCGATCACTTTCATCCCCTTGGCGTGGGCCGCCTCGATGGCCTTGAGGATATTGCCGGAGTTGCCGCTGGTAGAGATACCAAGCAGCACGTCACCACGACGGCCGACCGCTTCCACGTAGCGGGAGAAGACATAGTCATAGCCAAAGTCATTGGAGACACAGGAGAGGTGGCTCGGGTCGGAGATAGCGATACCGGCATAACCCGGGCGATTTTCACGGTAACGGCCGGTCAGCTCTTCAGCAAAGTGCATGGCATCGCAGTGAGAACCGCCATTGCCACAGGAGAGCACCTTGCCCTCTTGTTTGAACGATTCAGCCAGCAGTTTAGCGGCCGCTTCGATGTTTTTCAGGTTCTGCTCATCAGCCAGGAAAGCCTGCAGCACGCTGGCAGCTTCAGTCAATTCATTGCGGATCAGTTCTTGGTACATGATGTCTCTTCCACTATGTAGGTCGCATTTAGCTCGCAACTATTCTCGCACAAGCCAATCCCGGAGTCGCCCCCTGCCAACCACAGCACAGGGGACGTAAACACGTGATGAGGATCACCGCGCAAAGGTGAACGAGATGTAAACAACTTGATAAGTTTGTGCGTATCAATTACAACAGAGATAAGATTCAACAGGTCAGACCTCTGGATCAGTTACACCTAATTGGTAATTATTCACGCAAGGAGCACGCAATGACGACGACCCTCACTCTGCTCGGGGTGATCTTGGTTATCGGAGCCCTGGCCTACCGCCGGGTCACCCTGTTCACCGCCACCTTGGTCACCGGCGCCGCGCTGGTGCTTGGCGCCCTCTATGGTCATGTGCCCTTGCTGGTATGGGCGCTGTTTGCGGTGATCGCCATCCCGCTCAATCTGGTGGAGTTTCGCCGTAACCAGTTAACCAAGCCGCTGCTGAAGATCTACAAATCGATCATGCCGGAGATGTCCCGCACCGAAAAAGAGGCGATTGAAGCGGGCACCACCTGGTGGGAAGCGGACCTGTTCGCAGGCAACCCGGACTGGAAAAAACTGCACGCCATCCCGATCGCGACCCTGTCTGCGGCAGAGCAGGCCTTTATGGATGGTCCCGTCGAAGAGGTGTGCCGCATGGTAAGCGACTGGGAAGTGACCCACGAGCGCGCCGATCTCTCCCCCGAGGTATGGCAGTACCTAAAAGATCACAAATTCTTCGCCATGATCATCAAGAAGAAATATGGCGGTCTCGAGTTTTCGGCCTATGCCCAATCCTGTGTGCTGCAAAAACTGACTGGCGCCAGCGCCGTGCTCGCCTCCACCGTCGGCGTCCCCAACTCGCTGGGCCCGGGTGAACTGCTGCAACACTATGGCACTGAGGCTCAGAAAGATTACTACCTGCCCCGTCTGGCAATCGGCAAAGAGATCCCCTGCTTCGCCCTG
>JBOFSK010000379.1:0-15652 GCA_051651505.1 Aeromonas sp. | reverse complement strand
GCCACCTTGCCCCCGATGCCCCTCAAGTCAATGTGATGGTCGACGACAGCCGTTTTTTAAGTGGCGTTGACTATGGTGTGAGCAGTGGCCTGAAGCCGGTCGCTGCCGGCAGTTACAAGGTCGCCGTCGATGGCATTTTGCCCACCAGCACGGCTACCGTGATTGGGCCCGTAGAGCTGGATTTTGCTGCCGATACGCAGTATGACCTACTGGCGATAGGTAAATTAAGCGGCAGTGGTGATACCGCATTCGGCCCGCTGGTGATCGAGCGTCCGAGCCAAGGGCCTGTGGGTGATAACATCCGAGTACAAGTCATCCACGCCGCGCCCAGTGCACCTGCAGTGGATATCTATGTCACCGCCCCTGGTGAGGAGCTCAACAGCCCAACCCTGGCCAATATCCCCTTCAAGACTTATAGCGACCCGCTTTCTTTGCCGGCAGCAACCTATCAAATACGGCTTACTTTGGCCGGATCGTCAACCCTGGTATATGACTCAGGCTCGGTGCCACTTGCCGCTGGTAGCGATTTACTGATTGCGGCGATTGATAATCTCGGGGCTGGCCCCAGCCCGGTTAAACTGCTCGCCATTGGTGCTGGCAGCGCCACGGCCATACTCTCGGTCGATGAACAAAGTCAGTTGCGCGCCATTCATGCCGTTGCCGATGCACCCGGTGTTGATATCCTGGTCAATGGTGTTGCGCCGATAGCGGCCCCACTGCAAGGATTGGCGTTCAAACAAAACACCGGTTACGTGGACCTGCCGGTTGCCAGCTATGATTTCGCCGTGACCCCAACAGGGGCTGCCAGCCCCTTCGTCATTGATGCGCAAGCCGTGTCGCTCGCAGCGGGTACCCGCTATTCACTGTTTGCGGTTGGCCAGTTATTGGCTGGCACCGATGAAACGATAGAGCCACTGTTGCTAATCGATAGTGCGCGCAGTCTTGCCACCGCAGCTCAGTTGCGGGTATTGCATGGTGCGCCGACCGCGCCGGCAGTGGATGTCTATCTGACGGCCAGTAGTGACATCAGTGCGGCGACACCTGTGCTGACGGCGGTACCCTTTAAGGCAGATAGCGGCTACTTGGCGATCGCGGCGGGGGATTACTACGTCACGATTACCGCATCAGGCAGTAAGTCGCCGGTGATTGGCCCCTTACCTGTCACCCTCACTAATGGCCAGACCTTGACGGCAGCGGCGCTGTCCGACAGTGGGGGTGGGGTAGACCCAGCCTTGTTGATCTTGGATGACAAAAAGTAACTCACCGCATTTTATCAACCCTGTGATGTGGTAGGGCGGCTCGCATTGCGCTATGCAGTGCGAGCCATTAATTTTCTAAGCTCTTGATTGGTTTTTTGTGTTTAGTACTAGTGGGTGGCGGGGGCGCTGGCACCAGTAGCGAATTTATTTTGATAGCGCAAATCTTCCTCGATAGTCACCACCAGGTCTAACGGTTTACCGGCACGAAAGACGGAGATAGTGAGCTGGGTGCCTGGGCGGCTTTCGACAATCTTGTCCATGGCGCTACGGACGCCACTGATGGCTTCTCCGTTGATCTTGAGCAGCACGTCACCCCGCTGCAGACCACCTTTGGCCGCCGGGCCGTTGGGGTCCAGACTCTCCACCACCAGACCACGCAGGTCGCCGAGGTTCATCATTCGCGCGACGATGGGATTGATCTCGACGCTGGAAATACCAAGGTATCCACGAATGACGCGGCCATTGGCGATCAGTTCATCCATGATCCGCTTGGCCAGCCGATAAGGGATGGCGAAGCTGATGCCATAGCTCTCCTGATTGCCGTTGAGATGATAGGTCGCGGTATTGATACCGACCAGATCGCCGCGGCCATTGACCAGGGCTCCGCCCGAGTTGCCTTCATTGATAGCAGCATCTGTTTGCAGCAGATCCTGACGGCCATTGCTGTCTGGCCCCATGCTGGAGAGACCGGTACGGCCGGTGGCGCTGATGATGCCCTGGGTGATGGTCTGGCCAACGTTATAGGGATTGCCGATGGCGAGCACCACATCACCGACCTCGGGGCGCCGCTCCGGGTCTTGCGGGATGACTGGCAAGTTATCCGATTCGATATAGAGCACGGCAAGATCGGTGAGCTGATCGGTGCCGACCAGCTCGGCGCTGAATACCCGGCCATCCTGGAGTGCAACGATGACTTGATCGGCGTCAGCGATGACATGGTAGTTGGTCAGCACATAACCCCGTTGATTCATAATAACCCCGGAACCCAGCCCCTGTGGGCGCAGCTCGCTCTGATTGCCCTGATTGGGGGCAAAGCTGCGGGTGTAGATGTTGACGACGGCAGGGCCTGCCCGATGGGCAGCATAAGAGAAGCTCAATTCACGGGCATTGGTGATGATATCGGGCAGTTGAGCACCGCCACGAAAATGGGGAAACAGCAGCAACAGCAGCGCCGCGACGGTCAAACCAAAACCGACAGATTTGCCCAAGTAACTGACTAAAGGGGGGATTTTCATGTCATTCTCATCCGTACAGGCAGCGGGCAGAGAATAACACTATCGATGGATAGAAATCACCCGCGGTGAAGGCCGCGGGTGATGGAGGGGGCGAACAACCCGAGAGTTAGCGGATCACCAGATAGAGTGAGGAGTCGCCGCGTTGGATGTTCAGCGCCAGCACCTCGGGTTTGTTTTTGAGTGCTTTGGTCAGCTCGCCCAAGGTGTTAATGCGCAAGCGGTTGATCCCGATGATGATGTCCCCTTTTTGCAAGCCGGAGGCGGCTGCGGGTGAGCGCGGGTCAATATCTGTGACCGTCACACCCGGTAGTGGGTCTGTCGTGCTGCTCAGCTTGGCCCCTTCCAATGCCGGGTGCAGTACGCTGGCGCGCACTTCGCTGTCTTCCGCTTGTTTCAGGGTTACCTTGGCAGATTGTGGCTTGCCATCACGGATCAAGCCCAACTCGACCTGCTTGCCGGCGCCCATGGTCGCTATCTTTGCGCGCAACTCGCCGAAAGAGCGAACCGGCTTGCCATCGATGCTGATAATGATATCCCCTGCCTTGAGTCCGGCTTTATCGGCTGACGATCCTGGCATCACTTGATTAACGAAAGCACCATCTTTTTTGTTGTAGCCGAAGCTCTTGGCAATCTCGGAGGTGAGCTCGGTACCGGTAATACCCAGCTGGCCGCGTCGCACTTCACCAAACTTGACGATCTGATCAGCCAGATCCCGCACCATATTCGCGGGGATAGCAAAACCGATGCCGATGTTGCCGCCGTTCGGGCCCAGAATCGCGGTGTTGATGCCGATCAGCTCGCCACGCAGGTTGAGCAGGGCGCCGCCGGAGTTGCCGGAGTTGATGGCTGCATCGGTCTGGATGAAGTTCTCCAGATTCTCGATGTTGAGGCCGCTGCGGCCCAGCGCGCTGACGATCCCGGAGGTCACCGTCTGACCTAAGCCAAACGGATTACCGATGGCCAGCGCATAGTCACCGACTCGTAGCTCGTCGGAGTCAGCAAAAGCGATCTGGACCAAATCCTCAGGCTTGATTTGCAGCAGGGCGATATCTGATTGCTTGTCTTCGCCGATTTTCTTGGCTGCGAATTCTCGGCCATCCTTCAGGTTGACCTTGATCTCATCAGCTTCATGTACCACGTGGGCATTGGTGATGACGTAACCTTTTTTGGCATCAATGATAACGCCAGAGCCAAGCGCCTGAAATGGACGTTCACTCACCTGCTCATCTGGCATATTGGGGCCGAAGAAGAATTTGAATTGTTCCGGCAAGCGCTGGCGGGTGATTTTTTTGCCGGAGACCGAAATATTGACCACAGCAGGAGTGACCTGCTCGAGCACCGGTGCCAAGCTCGGCATCTCTTGCTGTGAACCTAAGAGGGAAGGCATGGCAGCCTGCGCGGGGGCCGCAGAGAGGGCAATACCGACACTGAGGGCTAATACACTGAGCATGGAAAGAGGTTTAGGCATATGAAAAACAGCTCCCAGAAAAAGTAGCATGGTAATTGTCAAGGTCAGACCACGGGGCCAGCGGATTAGTTCCGTCAGAGGCTAGTTGGCCTGTTTGAGCAATCCAGATGAGGCGCTAGCATAGTCACGTGGCGGCACATCCGGTGTTTCTGTTACTTTTGGAGCAAGGTCCTCTGTTGCGGATTCGCGAAACAGCGGTTCCTGTGCCTTTGCCAAGAATTTGCTTTGCTCTGCCATGTGGCGATAGAGAGTTTGATACTGCTCGGCCATTTGTTCCATTAAGGCGGCACTGTCGGCAAAGTGGGTGTTGATCTGGCCCTGATAGCTTTCAAGCTCCTTATGAGCCTTTTTTAGCTCCTGTTCCAGATGGCCTGCATCGCGGCTTCGTACCGAAATGCGACCCAGGATAATACCGATTATCAAGGCTGCGACAGCCAGCAGGATCCCAGTTGACAGACTCATAAGTGCTCCTTGTTGTAACTTAAAAAGTGTGGGGTTAGACGGTTGGCACAACCGCAATGCCTTGCTGGCACTATACCGTGCGTGCTGAGGCCGTGATACCATTTTGTCCTTTATTCAGGCAGTTGGAGAAGGTGCTCAAGGATGACACCACAGCAAAAATACCAGCACGATCTACAGCGCTCAGGTTTTCAGGCTGACCCCGCTCAGAGCCTGGCGATCAGCAGGCTGGAGCGACTGCATCAAGAACTGCAGCAGCGTCCGACGACGCTCCGATCGGGCGGGCTATTTCGCTGGCGGCAAAAGCGTGTGCCACCCGTGCCGGTCCTCGGTATTTATATGTGGGGCGGTGTGGGTCGAGGCAAGACCTGGCTGATGGATATTTTTTTCGATAGCCTGCCCGGGACGCGCAAGATGCGCAGTCATTTCCATCGTTTTATGCAGCGTATTCACGATGAGTTGCAGGCGCTGAGTGGTCAGTCAGATCCGCTCAAGCGGGTTGCCAGCAAGCTAGCCAGCGAAACCGACATCATCTGTTTTGACGAGTTTTTTGTCTCCGATATCACCGACGCCATGTTGCTGGGCACGCTGTTTCAGGAGCTGTTTGGTCACGGTGTTGTGCTGGTGGCCACCTCAAACCTCCCGCCCCAGGATCTTTATCGCAATGGATTGCAGCGAGCGCGCTTCTTGCCAGCTATCGCGCTGATCGAGCGTCATTGCGAGATCCTTAACGTGGATGGCGGTATCGACTATCGCCTGCGAACACTGGCGCAAGCGGAGGTTTACCACTGCCCGCTGGATCGTCAGGCCAAGGCCAATCTCGACCGTTATTATCAGCAACTAACCGGTGGTCGCCTAGTGTGCCAGGCATCGCTTGAGATCAATCATCGACAATTGATGTTGCTGGGAATGGGGGAAGGGGTGCTCTATATGGAATTCGAGCAATTGTGCTGCACTCCTCGTTCCCAGCGTGACTATATCGAGCTTGCTCACCTCTTCCACACCGTGTTGCTAGCGAACGTGCAGCCAATGGGCACAGGCACGGATGACGCGGCCCGCCGCTTTATTGCCATGGTCGATGAGTTTTACGAACGGCACGTCAAACTGATCATGTCGGCGGCGGTTCCCATGGCAGAACTCTATGGTGAGGGGCTGCTGAATTTTGAATTCAAACGCTGTCTTTCGCGGCTTCGAGAAATGCAATCGCACGAATACCTTGCCAGAGAGCACCTTCCTTAGTCACAATACCGCGCCTGCCAGTCGGATGGGCATCTGCGGCAGGTAGGGCCGGGCGGCATGTGCTAGTGTCATGGCAGTGAAATTAGCAGGTGATATTTAAGGCAACTTCACTTATAATCGCCCGGCCCACGTTACAGCTGTCGATAAGACAGCAACACTTTAAGCTTTACTTGTATTCGAAGGGGTACAGGTAGGCCATCGTTTGTTGTTTGTGGGAGAGCCCCCATAAGCAATTGGGTCTGTAACAGGTAATTGGGTTTAACTTAATGAAAACTTTCGTTGCCAAGCCAGAAACCGTAAAACGTGACTGGTACATCGTGGACGCAGAAGGTAAAACTCTGGGTCGTATCGCAACCGAGATCGCTTCTCGTCTGCGTGGTAAGCACAAAGCGGAATACACCCCGCACGTTGACACCGGTGATTACATCATCGTTGTAAACGCTGAGAAGGTACATGTAACCGGTAAGAAATTTACCGATAAAATCTACCATTCTCACTCCGGTTTCCCGGGTGGTATCAAGTCCATCAGCTTCGACAAGCTGATCAAGCGTAAGCCGGAAATGGTAATCGAAGCTGCTATCAAAGGTATGCTGCCGAAGGGTCCTCTGGGCCGTGCCATGTTCCGTAAACTGAAAGTTTACGCAGGCGCCGAGCATGCTCATGCTGCTCAGCAACCTCAAGTACTGGATATCTAATCGGGAACTGGCAACATGGCAGAAAATCAATACTACGGTACCGGCCGTCGCAAAAGCTCCACTGCTCGCGTATTTATCAAAGCGGGTAGCGGTAAAATCATCATCAACCAGCGCTCCCTGGAGCAATACTTTGGTCGTCCAACTGCCCGCATGGTAGTTCGTCAGCCACTGGAGCTGGTAGAGATGACCGAGAAACTGGACCTGTACATCACCGTTAACGGTGGTGGCATCTCTGGTCAAGCTGGTGCGATCCGTCACGGTATTACTCGTGCTCTGATGCAGTACGACGAAACCCTGCGTTCCGAACTGCGTAAAGCTGGCTTTGTTACTCGTGATGCCCGTAAGGTTGAGCGTAAGAAAGTTGGTCTGCACAAAGCTCGTAAGCGTCCGCAGTACTCCAAGCGTTAATTCGCTGTTGGTACTCACTCTTTCGAGTGTCAAAAAAGCCTGGCAATTGCCAGGCTTTTTTTATGCATAAAATTCTCCGTGACAATGCTAACCATCCGTCACAAAAGACAAAAAAATGTTTATTTATTGTTTTTATTGCTCATCGCTCTTTCTTGTCAAGTTGTTATCTTTTCTTTAAAATTTCCCCTGTTTTCTGTGGCGATTGTAAATTCAGCTTCCGCCGCTGTTGTCACAGGGAAAAGGAGAACAGGGACACTATAAGAATGTGCGGAGTCCACATGGGAGAGTTTTTGGATGAGCAATGCGCCAGTTGATACCGGTCGCCGCAGATTTCTTACTTGGTCAACGATTGCCGTTGGCGGGGTAGGGGCTGCGTTTACTGCAGTGCCGTTTATAAAGTCATGGAATCCGAGTGCCAAAGCCAAAGCTGCCGGTGCACCGGTGGAAGTGGACATCAGCAAGTTAGAGCCGGGTCAGCTCATCCGTGTCGAGTGGCGAGGCAAACCGGTTTGGGTGGTGAAGCGCACCAAGCAAACCCTCGATGGCTTGGCTGCTCATGACAATCAGTTGCGAGACCCCTCCTCCGGAGAAGCACAGCAACCTGAGTATGCCCAGAATGGTTACAGGTCGATCAAACCGGAAATTTTCGTCGCTGTGGGTATTTGTACTCATCTGGGGTGCTCACCGTCGTATTTGCCCGATAACTTTGGCGAACAGGTGCAGGGCGTCACATCCGGTTTTTTCTGCCCGTGCCACGGTTCTAAATTTGACATGGCCGGTCGTGTGTTCCAGGGGGTGCCTGCACCATTGAACCTGGTCATTCCTCCGTACCAATATCTTAGCGACACGACCATCTTGGTCGGTGCCGATAGCCAGGAGGCCTGACCATGTTGAGTAAACTGATGGGCTGGATTGATGATCGTTTCCCGCTCACGGCCATGTATAACGACCACATGGCCAAATATCCGGCACCGAAAAACCTGAACTTCTGGTACTTTTTTGGTTCGCTAGCGATGCTGGTGCTGGTCAATCAGATCATCACAGGTATCTGGCTGACCATGAATTACAATCCTTCAGCGGAAGGTGCGTTTGCCTCAGTTGAGTACATTATGCGGGATGTGGAGTACGGCTGGCTGCTGCGTTATATGCACTCAACCGGTGCTTCTGCCTTCTTTGTTGTGGTCTATCTGCATATGTTTCGCGGCATGATTTATGGCTCTTATCAGAAGCCTCGTGAACTGCTGTGGATTTTTGGCATGCTGATCTTCCTGGTGTTGATGGCGGAAGCCTTCATGGGTTATTTGCTGCCCTGGGGTCAAATGTCATTCTGGGGAGCCCAGGTTATCATCTCGCTGTTTGGTGCTATCCCGGTCATCGGTGACGATCTCACTCTGTGGATCCGCGGGGATTATGTGATCTCGGGGGCTACCCTGAACCGCTTCTTTGCGTTGCACGTCATCGCCTTGCCACTGGTGCTGGTGATGCTGGTTGCCATGCACATCCTGGCACTGCATGAGGTGGGCTCCAACAACCCGGATGGCATCGATATCAAGAAGCACAAGGATGAGAAAGGCTGGCCGCTGGATGCGGTGGCGTTCCACCCCTACTTCACCGTCAAGGACATGATAGGTGTCGCCGGTTTCCTGTTCTTGTTCTGCGCCATCATCTTCTTCAAGCCGGATATGTGGGGTTATTTCCTCGAGAAACCCAACTTTGAAGTGGCTAACGGGCTGAAAACGCCGGAGCACATCGCTCCTGTCTGGTATTTCACCCCCTTCTACGCCATTTTGCGGGCGGTGCCGGACAAGCTGCTGGGGGTCATCATGATGGGGCTCTCGATCGTGGTGCTGTTCCTGCTGCCTTGGCTGGATCGCTGCAAGGTGCGTTCGGTGCGCTATCGCAGCACGCTGCACAAGCTGAATATCGCCCAGTTTGTGGTCTGCTTTATCATTCTGGGGGTGTTGGGGGTTCTGCCATCGACGCCCACGCTGACACTGGTTGCTCAGATCTGTTCACTGGGATATTTCGGGTTCTTTGTCTTGCTGTTCTTCTATAGCAAGAATGAGCGGACCAAGCCGCTGCCAGAGAGGGTGACATTCAAATGAAAAGAATCATATTCGCAGTGTTAGCTTTGCTGCCGGGCTTGGTTTTTGCTGCAGGAGCGGGGGTCGCGCTGGATAAGGCTGACTATGACTTAAGCGACCGGGCATCTTTGCAGCGTGGCGCGACCACCTTCATGAACTATTGTGCCGGTTGTCATTCAACCCAGTACCAGCGCTATACCCGTGTTGCGGATGATCTGGGGATACCGGAAGATCTGATGAGAGATAATCTGATCTTCACGGGTGCCAAGGTGGGTGATTTGATGAAGATCGCCATGTCGGATAAAGATGCGGCCAAGTGGTTCGGGGCCCCCCCACCCGATTTAACACTGGTCGCTCGGGTGCGCGGTGCAGACTGGGTTTATACCTACTTGCGCTCGTTTTATGTTGATCCAACCCGCCCATTTGGGGTGAATAATGCGGTGTTCCCTGCCGTGGGGATGCCCCATGTGCTGGAGCCGCTGCAGGGAACCCCCCGAGCCGAGTTTGCAACGCACACTGTCGATGGCGTGGCAACCCAGCAGATCGTCAGCATCAAATCTGACGGTAATGGTGAAATGGATGACGAAGAGTATGATAAGACGGTGCTGGATCTGGTAAACTTCTTGGTCTACTCGGCTGAACCGGTACAACAGGAGCGTGAACGTATGGGCTTCTGGGTACTTGGATTCATCGTAATCTTCTTCATCTTCAGTGTGTTGTTGAAGAAGGAATTCTGGCGCGACGTTCACTAACTGGCCAGATGGGGTAATCTAATGCACGGCAATGAAGACCAAGATGTTTCATTGCCGTTTCTGCTTTTTTATGACGGGAGGGTTCAATGGCTGTAGCTGCCAATAAGCGTTCGGTAATGACGCTGTTTTCCGGTGCCAACGATATGTTCAGCCATCAGGTGCGCATTGTCCTGGCGGAGAAGGGTGTTAGCGTGGATATTTGCCAGGTTGACCCAGCGAATTTGCCGGATGAACTGGCTGAGCTGAACCCCTATAACACTGTACCCACCTTGGTGGATCGTGAGTTGGCACTTTATACCTCACGCATCATCATGGAGTATCTGGACGAGCGTTTCCCGCATCCACCTTTGATGCCAGTTTACCCGGTCGCCCGTGGTAACAGCCGCCTGATGATGCATCGCATCGAGCTGGACTGGTACTCGCTGGCTGACAAGATCATGGCTGGGGTCGATGTGGACGCCGCGCGCAATGAACTGCGTGATAACCTGCTGATGATCGCACCGATCTTTGGCGAAATGCCTTACTTTATGAGTGAAGAGTTTGGCCTGGTGGATTGCTATATGGCTCCGCTGTTGTGGCGTCTGCCAAGCCTTGGCATTGACTTCACCGGTCGTGGTGCCAAAGAGCTGAAGGCTTACATGGTGCGGTTGTTTGAACGTGAGTCGTTCCAGGCGTCCCTGACCGAAGCTGAACGCGAGATCCGTTCTGGCGTATGAGTATCGAACCAACAATGACCCCAAGTCGTCCGTATCTGTTGCGGGCGTTCTTTGACTGGTTGCTGGATAACGATCTGACCCCTCATCTGGTGGTTAACGTCAATCTGCCCCATGTGATGGTGCCCATGCAGTTTGCCCAAGATGGTCAAATTGTATTGAACATTGCACCCCGTGCCGTGATGCAATTTCACATGGATAATGATGCAATCAGTTTTAGTGCTCGTTTTGGCGGGGTATCCCAGCAGGTCTATATTCCGATGGCCGCTGTGCTGGCCATTCATGCCCGGGAGAATGGCGTGGGTACTATGTTCCCGCCCGAGCCCGGTTATGATATCTGGCTGGAGCAGGCCGAGGCGCCGCTCGAACCAGAGCCGGAACCACCGCGCCCTAGCGGTCGTCCGACCCTCAAGGTGATCAAATAAAAAACGCAGCCGTTTGGCTGCGTTTTTTTATGTTGTTCGACACTCAGTTTTGCGCAAATTCGAATGCCTTGATAACACGCTTGACGCCATCAACGTGGCGGGCAATCTCCACTGCCTGATCTCCTTCCTGGCGGGTCACTAGCCCGATCAGGAAGACTTCGCTATTTTCAGTGACAACCTTGACCTTGGCGCTGTCAAAATTTTTGGCGCCAAGCATCGCGGTTCTGACCTTAGAGGTGATCCAGGTGTCGTTACTGCGGGCGGTCAGGCTGACCGGTTTCGCCAGTCTCAGTTCGTTATAGACGTGACGAACGCCTTTGATACGGGCGACAATCTTGCCTGCTTCCAGTTGGTAAACCTCTGAGGGGGTTTGGCCAACCAGCAGCACCCTGCCATTGTTGCTGTAGACGCTGATCTTGCTGGCGGCGCTCATAGGTTTGTTGTCAGCCAGCAGATTGGCGGCTTTCAATTCGATGGTTTGATCATCCCACTGGGCGCCCAACGTGCGCCGGTCACCAGAGGCTTTCGCGGTGCCTGCGGCACCACCGACCACCACAGCGGCACAGCCTTGCAGCAGTAGCACAGCGGTCATCAAGCCGACAATAAGGGGCTGCTTATTCATAGTTTCAATCTTCCTGTTGCGGGAAAAGAGTCTGGTCGATGAGGTCACACAGACAGTGCAAGGTCAACAGGTTGACCTCCAGAATGCGGGGGCGCCGGGCAGAGGGTACGCGGATCTCGACATCATTTGGGCCCAGCAGGCCAGCGATTTCACCGCCATCGCCGCCACTCAGCACCACGATCGTCATATCACGTGACAGTGCCGCTTCTGCCGCTTTGATCAGGTTGCGGCTATTACCCGTGGTGGTGAGCACCACCAGGATGTCACCTGGTTGGCCTAGCGCACGGATCTGCTTGGCATAGACCTCTTCAAAGCCGTGGTCGGTGGCGATGGCGCTGATGGTGGCCATATCGGCAGTCAATGCCATCCCCGGCAAAGAGGGGCGCTGGGTTTCGTAACAGTTGACCAGCTCGGCAATAAACAGCTGTGCCAGTGCGGCAGAAGGACCATTACCGCATGCCAGCACCTTGTGGCCATTGAGCAGGCAGATGGTGATCATCTGAGCCGCAGTATGGATGGCATCCGGCAGTGCCTCGGCGGCAGCAATCTTGGTCTGGATGCTTTCGGTGTAGTTTTCTTTAATGCGGTCTGTCATAGGGTCCTCTTAAAATGCGTTCTGGATCCAGATTGGCTGGTCATCCTCGAACGCGATCACATCGAATCGGCAGGCCTGATGGGCCTCGTTGATGGCATGTTGCTTTAAATAGTGGCGTGCTGCCAGTATGATTTTTCGCTGTTTTGCGCGGGTAACCGAGCTGGCGGCGCCACCATGGCTGTTGCTGGCGCGGTAGCGTACCTCAATAAACACCAGCGCCTGCTCTTGCCGCATGATGAGATCTATCTCACCACCACGGCAGCAATAGTTGCGAGTAACGGGTTGCAGGCCCTGAGCCTGCAACCAGCGTTCAGCGACTCGCTCAAAGTGCTGGCCCTTGCTCGTTGGTGAGGGGAACAGGTTCTGCAATCGCTGGGTCATCCGTTTCCATAGCACCTTCACTGGCAGGCTCCTCCAGCGGCTGAGCCGCGTTCTCATCGATCAGCTGGCCGTTTTGGTAAGTACCCCAGCTCAGTATCCGCACGACATTCCCTTGAGGGTCTACGCTCAGCTGGCCACTCATGCCCGCTTGTTGCATGCCGCCTAGTTTACGCATTTGCGGCAGGTTTTCCGCCAGACTGATGGCATCGTAGCCCATGGCAAACAGACGCAGCAGGTCTCCTTGGGTCTGGGGCCAAAGCAGGGCAATCTGTTGCCGCTGCGCTTCATACTCTCCCAGCAGCAGTGGCATGTCGGAGATATGCATGCCATTGAGCTCTGAGGTGACTTCGGTGGCTGCGCTATCATAGCCTCGGGCGCCAGTGTAGATTGGCAGGCTGCCCATGGGGTCAACAGAGATATCCACGTAGGGCTTGATCATCCGGGTTTCCAGGCTGTTGGCGACCACATACACCACATCAATGGGCTGTGGTGCCGTATCCGAAAGCTGAATAATTTCGCCCGCACGGGCGCTAGCGCGACCGCTCAGGGCGTTCTTGACCATTCCTTGTACTTCATTGCGGGCGCCGAAGGTGGCCACAACCGGTTTCTCCTGGCTCAGGGTGGCCCAGCTTTGCTCGAATGTTTTGATGCTGCTATAACCAATCCGCCCTTGCGCGGCGATCAGCAGTGGCTTGCGGTAGCCTTGGGCGTAGAGGTGTTGCGCCGCCTGGGCCGCGTCGGCAGCGGCAGAGAGGGAGAAGTAATAGGTGCTATCGTTGACGATTGGCTGATCCAGCTCATTGAGTGCCAGCACCGGCACGGTCGGATTGGCCTTGAGCAACTGCTCAACCCAATCTTTGAGTAAGGGGCCAATGATCATGTCTGCCCCCTCTTGGATTGCTTGCTTGTAGATGTCAGCGATCGACTTGCTTTGGGTATCGTAGAAGTTCAGAGTAAATTGCCCCTGATTTTCTTTGTAAGACATCAGCATGCCGTTGCGGATAGCCGAGCCTTGCGGTTCCAGATTACCCGAGAGCGGCAGCAGCACCGCGATCTGCTGCACCGAGGTGCTGGCAGTGGTGGCCAGATCACCTAATCCTGCCGGCATATTTTGCTGGGCCGGGTGGTTGGGGAAGTCGCGCTTCCAGCCCCCCAGTTGACGGGCCAGCAGGTTTGGCTGGGCGCCAAACTCATTAACCAGTGCCGCCAGTCGTAGCCAACCTGTGGTCACGTCAGGGGCCTGGGCCTCTTCCAGCGCCTGCAGGGTAGAGGGGGTCATTCTCTGCAGCAACGACCAGATCTGCTGCTGGTTGATCACCTGTTCACTTTGATTGAGGTAAGGCTCAAGCGCGATCAGGGATTTAGCGGCACCAAACTGGTTATTGATATTCAACTGCAGTACCACGCGCTGGCGATACCAATCTTTTTGGGTATCGGCATCTAGCATCACATCCGGTTTACCTTCCAGCAGGATCAGCGCCTGATTAGCTTGGCCCTGGGCCAGCAGCAGATGGGCTTGCAGTAGTTGTAGCTGAGCTTGCTGGGCGGGCTCCTTGGCTTGCTTTTGCAGTTGCTGAAACAGTGCCGCGGCCGGTTTGGCCTGGCCTAGCGCCAGATAGCTACGGGCTGCCAGCATTTGCCAAGTAAAGGCTGCTGCCGGTTTGGCTGGGTCAACCTGCTCCAGATACCACTGGGCATTTTTGGTCAAATTGGAGAAGGCAGAGGGCATGCTTGCTTGCCCTGATGGTTGATTGGGCTCCGACGCACAGGCGGCAAGCAGTACTGCCGCGAGTATGATGCCGAAGAGTCGTGATACACTTATCTGCTTTGTAACCCGGTTCAAGTTCATTCCCCGACCAGTGTTGAAGTTACCCATAGTGTAAACGGGCCAATATGGCGACACAATTGTCGGGGCACTCGGAGATCCCATGAGTGACATTCCAACCCTGTATATAGTCCCCACTCCGATCGGTAATTTGGCGGACATCACCCAGCGAGCCTTGGATATTTTACGCAGTGTCGACTTAGTGGCTGCGGAAGATACCCGTCATACCGGCATCTTGCTCAGCCACTACCAAATTTCGGTGCCGACCTTCGCCCTGCATGATCACAACGAGCAACAGAAAGCTGATGTGCTGATCGGCCGGCTCAAAGAGGGCAAGAGTGTCGCGCTGGTCTCCGATGCTGGCACCCCGCTGATCAGTGATCCTGGTTATCACCTGGTCACCCGTTGTCGCGAAGCCGGGGTGAATGTGGTGCCGTTACCTGGCCCCTGTGCCGCCATTACCGCCTTGAGTGCAGCAGGATTGCCCACTGATCGGTTTGCTTTCGAAGGCTTTCTACCGGCCAAAAGTAAAGGGCGTGATGATCGCCTGCAAGCGGTGATTGAAGACACCCGCTCGCTGGTGTTCTATGAGTCACCACGCCGGGTGCAAGACACCGTCGAAGCGATAGCCCGTATTCTAGGTGAGCGTCAGGTGGTGGTATGCCGTGAATTGACCAAAACCTTTGAGTCGATCCATGGCTTGCCTGCTTCAAAAATGCTGATCTGGCTGGGGGAAGACACCAATCGCTGCCGCGGGGAGATAGTGCTGGTGGTCGCCGGCGCCAATAAGCATGAAGAAGATCTTCCTGCCGAGGCGCTGCGCACCTTGGGGCTGCTGGTAACCGAGTTGCCGCTGAAAAAAGCGGCGGCATTGACCGCCGAGATCCACGGCGTGAAGAAGAATGCCCTCTACAAGTATGGTCTTGAGCATTATTAAGTCGGGTGAACTGGCCTGCTGACTGCTTAATAGCCGGTGCAAACCAGATTACCAACCAACTTAGGCTCCCAGGTCAGGGGTGAGGTGCGATAGCAGCACGATAAATCGCTGTAAACAGGAATTGCCGGTTTACCCCGCCCGCATCGCAAGGCTATAATCCGCGCCTCGGAGTTGGCTGGGCAATCGCTGCTTCGTCGTTGTGTCCCTCGGGACAGACGGGCGGAGGGGAGGAAAGTCCGGGCTTCATAGGGCAGGGTGCCAGGTAACGCCTGGGGGGCGTGAGCCCACGACCAGTGCAACAGAGAGCAAACCGCCGATGGCCCGCAAGGGATCAGGTAAGGGTGAAAGGGTGCGGTAAGAGCGCACCGCGCGACTGGCAACAGTTCGTGGCACGGTAAACTCCACCCGAAGCAAGACCAAATAGGCCCCTATTGGCGCGGCCCGCGTTGGGGGCGGGTAGGTTGCTTGAGCCAGTGAGTGATTGCTGGCCTAGAGGAATGATTGCTACCCGGGGCAACCCGGTACAGAACCCGGCTTACAGGCCAACTCCGACCT
>JBOFSK010000378.1:0-4731 GCA_051651505.1 Aeromonas sp. | reverse complement strand
CTCCGACAAGATGGCGCCAGTATAAGTGGTTAATGTTAAACCACAAGTAATTAACAACTCAGGAGGGGGTGTCATCCTCCTTCTTATTCCCCATCGAGATCCTCCTCCGGATTGACGATCAAGATCTCGATCAAGCGCCCCCCATCGCCTCGGGTCAAGGCTAACTCGCGGCCTGGTTGCAGATCAGCAGGGCCACCGTTGCACCAACGGGTGTCTACATCAAAGGTGATGGATCCCAACCCCTTTAAGTGCAACGCATTGCCACTCACCGCCTGCAAGGTCACGTCAGCCCGATGCCAGTAGCCCGCAGTGTCAAATCCTGTCATGTCACTGTGGAGACGGATCTGTTCAGCCACCCCATTGCGGCTCAGGATCGCCAGCCCCATGCCGGGCTTGAGCTCATCAACGTGGCGCACACCGATCAACCGGGCTGAGCCCAGCTCCAGCTCAGCGCCCTGAAATTGCAAACGAATACCGTCGTTATGTTCCAGCTCAACCAACCACAGCTCGCCATCGGCAGCCTGGGTGCAAAACGACATAACCAGTACCAGCAAGGGAGAAAGTCTCATAGCCAAGACCCATAGTAAAACCGTGCGACGTTTAACTATGGGCCCAGGTCCACCATTTTTCCCCTCGCCAATAAATAGCCCCTTAACAAGAAGAAGGCACCCGAGGGTGCCTTCTTCTCTTATCGCCAACGGGATAACCGGGGCCTTACTCTACCGGCTTGTTTTTGCGGCTCGCCTTGAGTTCGAGGAACTCGATGATCTTGCCCGCCACATCCTTACCGGAGGCGGCTTCCACCCCTTGCAGGCCAGGGGAAGAGTTCACCTCCAGCACCAGCGGGCCACGGGCAGAGCGCAGGATATCCACCCCCGCTACATCGAGCCCCATGATCTTGGCGGCCTGCACGGCGGTAGCCCGCTCTTCAGGGGTGATCTTGATCGCCTCGGCAGTGCCGCCACGGTGCAGGTTGGAGCGAAACTCCCCCGGCTGGGCCTGACGGCGCATGGCTGCCACCACCTTGCCATTGACCACCAGACAACGGATGTCGGCGCCGTTGGCCTCGCGGATATACTCCTGCACCAGAATGTTGTTGTTGGTCTGGATAAAGGCCTCAATCACGCTCTCGGCGGCCTTCTGGGTCTCGCAGAGCACCACGCCAATCCCTTGGGTTCCCTCCAGCAGCTTCACTACCAGCGGGGCGCCCCCCACCATGGTGATGAGGTCGGGCACGTCGTGAGTGCTGTGGGCATAGCCAGTGATGGGCAAGCCGATACCATGACGAGAGAGCAGCTGCATGGCCCGCAACTTGTCGCGGGAGCGGCTGATGGCCACCGAGCTATTGAGGGCCATGGTGTGCATCATCTCAAACTGGCGCAGCACGGCGGTGCCATAAAAGGTGATGCTGGCGCCGATCCGCGGGATCACCACATCGTAATTTTCCAGCTCGCCGCCCTCGTAGTGGATCGATGGATTATGGGAGGCAATATTCATATAGCAACGCAGGGTGTCGAGCACATCGACCTGATGACCGCGCGCCTGCGCAACCTCCACCAGACGGCGGGTGGAGTAATTCTTTGGTTCACGGGATAAGATGGCAATCTTCATGAAAATTCCGCTAGAAGGCGATGACTGGGCAAGATAAGGCGGGAGAGTACAAGCAGCGGATGCACCAAGACAACGCCAATTATTTCTCCTGACAACAAAATAAACCCTACTAAACAACACACTATCATTTGGTTGTCAGCAATATGCCAAACGGCGACACCAGACTGAAACATCAGAAGGGGTCGCCATAGGCTGTCAGCAATCGATGACAGGGGGTCGGTGTTTAACTCAAATTGGGGGCCAGCCAACGCTCGGCCTCAGCCAGTGTCATCCCCTTGCGGACGGCATAATCCTCCACCTGATCCTGCTGGATCTGCGCCACCGCGAAGTATTTGCTGTCGGGATGAGAGAAGTACCAGCCCGACACCGCAGCTCCCGGCCACATGGCGTAGGACTCTGTGAGCTGCATGCCGATGGCCTGCTCCACATCCAGCAGCTCCCAGATGCTGCCCTTCTCGGTGTGCTCCGGGCAGGCCGGATAACCGGGAGCTGGGCGAATTCCCTGATAGTTCTCGCGGATCAGCTCTTCGTTAGAGAGCGCTTCATCGGGAACATAACCCCAATGCACTTTGCGCACCTGCTGATGCAGGTACTCGGCAAAGGCCTCTGCCAAACGATCACACACCGCCTGGATCAGAATGGCATTGTAGTCATCGTGAGCCACCTTATAGGCAGTGGCGATGGCCTCTTCGCCGATACCGCCAGTCACCGCGAAGGCGCCGATCCAGTCCGGCTTGCCGCTCTCTTTTGGCGCCACATAGTCCGCCAGACAGTAGTTGGGGAAGCCCTGTTTCTCGCTCTGCTGGCGCAGGTGGTGCAGCACCTTGATGACCTCGGTGCGGGACTCGTCGCTGTAAACCTCGATGCTGTCCCCCACCCCATTGGCCGGGAACAGGCCGATAATACCGGCGCAGCGCACGCTCCCATCCTGCTCCAGCTGGTCGAGCATGGCGTTGGCATCGGCAAATAAGGCAGTTGCCTCCGGGCCTATGATCTCGTCTTCGAGGATGCGCGGATACTTACCCGCCAGCTCCCAACTCAGGAAGAACGGGGTCCAGTCGATGTAGGGGCGCAGCACCGAAATGGGCACGTTCTCGAACTTTTGCACTCCAAGCTCGCGGGGCTTGGGTGGCTGGTAACCGACCCAATCCAGCTGCTGGCGGTTGGCACGGGCATGGGCCAGGCTAACCGGCTTGGATCTGGGCTGCTTGCGGGCATGTTGCTCGCGGGCAATCTCGTACTCCTTGTCGATACGGGCGACAAAGGCGGGCTTGAGCTCGGGGTTAAGCAGACTTTGGGCCACCCCCACCGCACGAGAGGCGTTGGAGACATAGACCACGGGTTCGCTGTAGTTTTGCTCGATCTTGACCGCGGTGTGGGCCTTGGAGGTGGTGGCACCACCGATCAACAACGGCAGCTTGAAACCCTGACGCGCCATCTCTTTGGCCACGTGCACCATCTCATCCAGCGACGGGGTGATGAGACCCGACAGACCTATGATATCGGCGCCGACCTCCCGCGCTGTCTTGAGGATGGTCTCGCAGGAGACCATGACCCCCAAATCGACGATCTCGTAGTTATTGCACTGCAGCACCACCCCAACGATATTCTTGCCGATGTCGTGCACATCCCCTTTAACGGTGGCGAGCACTATTTTGCCGTTGCTGTAACTGCCCTGTTTTTCCGCTTCGATATAGGGCTGCAGATAAGCGACTGCCCGCTTCATTACCCGCGCCGATTTGACCACCTGCGGCAAAAACATCTTGCCCGCACCAAACAGATCACCGACCACGTTCATGCCATCCATCAGCGGCCCTTCGATGACGTGCAGCGGCTTGTCAGCCTCGGCCCGCGCCTGTTCGGTATCCTCTTCAATGAAGTCAGTGATCCCCTTGACCAGGGCATGCTCCAACCGTTTGCCCACCGGCCAGCTGCGCCACTCCTGATCCCGCGGATCCTCCGCCTGAGCGCCAGCACCGCGATAGGTCTCGGCAATGGCCAGCAGATCCTCGGTGGCGCTGTCACTCAGGTTGAGCACAACCGCTTCGACCTTGGCCTTCAGATCCTTCGGAATGTCTTCATAGATGGCGAGCTGACCGGCGTTGACGATCCCCATGTCCATGCCGTTCTGGATGGCGTGATAGAGGAACACCGCGTGAATGGCTTCCCGCACTGGCTCGTTACCACGAAACGAAAATGAGACGTTGGAGACGCCGCCGGAGATCATGGCATGAGGCAGGTGCGCCTTGATGTCCTTCACCGCTTCGATGAAATCCACCGCGTAGTTGTTATGCTCATCGATGCCGGTCGCTACCGCAAAGATATTGGGGTCGAAGATGATGTCTTCCGGCGGGAAACCGACCTGATCCACCAGGATCCGGTAGGCGCGCTGACAGATCTCGAACTTGCGGGCGCGGGTATCCGCCTGCCCCACCTCATCAAACGCCATCACGATCACGGCCGCGCCATAGCGGCGCAGCAGTTTGGCCTGCTCGATGAATTTCGCCTCCCCCTCCTTCATGGAGATGGAGTTGACCACCGGCTTGCCCTGCACGCACTTGAGGCCAGCTTCCAGCACCTCCCACTTGGAGGAGTCAATCATCACCGGCACCCGGGCGATATCCGGCTCACCGGCAATCAGGTTCAAGAAGCGCACCATGGCCGCTTCGGCGTCCAGCATCCCCTCATCCATGTTGATGTCGATAATCTGGGCGCCACTTTCTACCTGCTGCTTGGCAACATCCAGCGCCTCGTCGTAGAGCCCCTCCTTGATCAGCCGCTTGAACTTGGCCGAACCGGTGACGTTGGTACGCTCACCCACGTTCACGAACATGGATTCGGGGGTAATGATCAGCGGCTCGAGGCCCGACAGGCGACAGGCCACCGGCAGTTCGGGCAGCGCGCGGGGCTTGATGCCCGCCACGGCATCGCTCATGGCGCGAATATGGGTCGGGGTGGTGCCGCAGCAACCGCCCACCATGTTGAGAAAGCCGCTCTGGGCCCACTCGCGGATATGGGCCGCCATTTCACCCGCATCGAGATCGTACTCGCCAAAGGCGTTGGGCAGACCGGCATTGGGGTGGGCGCTGACATGGCTTTCGCTGATCCGCGACAGCTCCT
>JBOFSK010000377.1:0-1406 GCA_051651505.1 Aeromonas sp. | reverse complement strand
ACCCCTGAGGGTGGCATCCCCAGAGGAGGTGGCCGAGGCCACGGATCCTTGTACGAGGGGGATAGCCGCACCTGCTCCTTGCACGGTGGTAGCGCCCAGCAACTCACGCATTCCCTGTGAACTCTGCTCCTGCCCTGTCCCGGCCGAGAAGGCCCTCTGTGAACTCTGTTCCTGTCCTGTCCTGGCCGAGAAGACCCTCTGTGAACTCTGTTCCTGTCCTGTCCCGGCCGAGAAGGCCCTCTGTGAACTCTGTTCCTGTCCTGTCCCGGCCGAGAAGGCCCTCTGTGAACTCTGTTCCTGTCCTGTCCTGGCCGAGAAGGCTCTCTTTGAACTCTGCTCCTGCCCTGTCCCGGCCGAGAAGGTCCTCTGTGAACTCTGTTCCTGTCCTGTCCTGACCAAGAAGGCCGTCCCCGCCGCAGCTGCTCCCTCCGAGTCAACCCTCGTCGCAGCTGCTCCTCCTGAACTCAGTCACGCCGCCGCTGCTCCCCCTGAGTCAGGCCTCGTCGCAGCCACCGCTGCTCCCCCTGAGTCAGGCCTCGTCGCAGCCGCCGTTGCTCCCCCTGAGTCAGGCCTCGTCGCAGCCGCCGCTGCTTCCCCCAAGTCAAGCCTCATCTCAGCTGCTCCTGAACCCAGCCACACCGCAGCTGCCGCTGCTCCTGAACTCAGTCACGTCGCAGCCGTTCCTCCTGGGTCAAGCCCCGTCGTCGCAGCTGTTCCTCCTGAACGCAGTCACGTCGCAGCTGTTCCTGAGTCCATTCAAGTCACTGACTCTGTCCTGTTGGGTCAGCCCACCGAAGCCCGGAGCTCGGGCTCCGAGCTCTTTTTCTCTCTCTGTGTGTCTGTCCTTGTTTTGTTTTCCAGACCAGTCTCCTTTGCCGGTTCCGTCCTGGAGGGCTCCTGTTTCGTCCTGTCCCAATCCGGCCCCTGGGGCTCTCTGCAACCTGTTGGTTCAGCCCAACGAAGCCTGGAGTTTGGGTTCCGAGCTGTTTCTCTCTCTGTGTGTGTGTCTGTCTTTACTCTGTGTTCCAGATCTTCCTGCTCTGCCGGCTCCGCCTTGGCTCCCTGCTCTGTCGGCTCCTCCCTGGCCGTCTTGTCCGTCGGTCCCGCCCTGGCAGTCTGGTCCGCCGGCTCCGCCCTGGCTTCCTGCTCTGCCGGCTCCGCCCTGGCTTCCTGCTCTGCCGGCTCCGCCTTGGCTTCCTGCTCCGCCATGGCTTCCTGCTCTGCCGGCTCCACCCTGGCTTTCTGCTCCGCCCTGGCTTCCTGCTCTGCCGGCTCCGCCCTGGCTCTCCGCTCCGCCTCGGCTCTCTGCTCTGCCGGCTCCGTCTTGGACTCCTGTGTTGCAGTTCCTGCCTCTGTCCCCAGGTCTTCTACTGCCTCATGGACCTGGCCCTCCAGCCCTCCCCCTG
>JBOFSK010000376.1:0-3611 GCA_051651505.1 Aeromonas sp. | reverse complement strand
TGCCTCAATGCAGAGCTGCAGATCACCTTGCGCCAGAGCGAATTCCCGGAGCTGGCCAATTATGCCGGTGATCAGATCATCGTCACCGATGGCACCAGCCTGCTGGGGGCCGATGACAAGGCGGCCATCGCCGCCATCGTCAATGCAGTGGCTTATCTGCAGGCGCACCCGGAGATCCCGCACGGCACCATCAAAATTGGTCTGGTGCCTGATGAGGAGCAGGGGCTGCGGGGAGCCAAGGCGTTTGATACCGACCGCTTTGGCGCTGACTTTGCCTACACCCTCGACTGCTGCGGCATTGGCGAGCTGGTCTATGAGAACTGGAATGCGGGGGATGCAGAGTTCGTCTTTCACGGCGCTTCGGCTCACCCCATGTCGGCCAAGGGCAAGCTGAGGAACTCCCTGCTGATGGCCCACAAGTTCATCGCCATGCTGCCGGGGGGCGAAGCGCCGGAATATACCGAGGGGCGTGAGGGCTACTACTGGGTCAAGCAGATGCAGGGCAACAGCGCCAACACTGTGCTCAAGCTGGATGTGCGTGACTTCACGGAGCAGGGGTACCAGCAGCGAATGACCCTGCTCGATACCCTCGGCAAGAGCTGTCAGGCCCTGTGGGGCGAGCAGAGTGTCAGTTACCGCCTGAGCGATCGCTACAGCAATGTATTCAACAGCCTGCAGGGGGAGAACCGCTATCCCATCGAACTGGCGTTGGCCGCTTACGAGACGCTGGGGATCACCGCCAAGCCCATCCCGATGCGCGGCGGTTATGACGGCGCCGTGCTCTCCCAGAAGGGGTTGCCCTGCCCGAACCTTTTCACCGGTGCCCACAACTTCCACTCCATCTACGAGTACCTGCCGGTCAAATCTCTGGAAGCGGCCAGTGCCGTGGTGATCGAGATAGTCAAGCTCACCCACGCCCGTTTCAGCCGCTAAGGAGTCGTCATGTTTCAGGTAGTTATTGCGGTACTGGTCATCGTGCTGGTGGCCAGATCGATCCTGAAAGGCTATCGGGCCGAGCCGGTGCTGTTTGCCGCCGGTCTGGTGCTGATGGTGGCCAGCCAGCTGGCAGGGTGGGGGAATGTTCTACCCAAAGGGGTCGAGAGCACCGGGGTTGCCCTGTTTGATCCCTTCGAGGTGATGCGGGATCTCTTCAGCTCACGGGCGGCCGATCTGGGGTTGATGATCATGGCGCTGATGGGCTTTGCCCATTACATGGATCATATCGGGGCCAATGATGCGGTGGTGCGGATCGCTATCCGTCCGCTGCGCAAGCTGCGCTCCCCCTATGTGTTGCTCTTTTTCTCCTATCTGCTGGCCAGCGCGCTGCAACTGGCGATCCCCTCGGCCACCGGTTTGGCGGTGTTGTTGATGGCGACCCTGTTCCCCATTATGGTGGGGCTGGGGCTCTCTGCCGCTGCGTCGGCCGGGGTGATTGCTACTTCTCTCGGGGTTGCCTATACCCCGACCGCCATCGACGCCATTCGAGCGACCGAGGCAGTGGGCATGGGCCATAACGTGATCGAGTATGTCTATACCTATCAGGGGCCTGCTGCGCTGGCGACCGTGCTGGTGGTGGGCTTGATGCACGTATTCTGGCAGCGTCGCTGCGATCAGCTTGATGGGCACCAGCATCAGGGCGCCGCTATGGTCGATGAAAAGGCACAAGAGGTCGGGGCTCCCGGTTTTTATGCCATTTTGCCGATGTTGCCGATCATCATGGCGGTGGGGTTCTCTTCCCTGTTTGTGGATCACATCAAGTTGAACGTCATCACCATAGTGATGATCTCGATGTTTATCAGCATGGTGGTGGAGGCGGCCAGAACCCGCGACCTGAAGGATGTGTGCGGTGGTTTTAGCCACTTCCTCAACGGCATGGGGTCAGCGTTCAGTAATGTGGTGGGGCTGCTGGTGGCGGCGGGGATCTTTGCCCACGGCATCAAGGTGCTGGGGGTAATCGATATCATGATTGTCGGCGCCGAGCATGTGGGATTACCCGCGTTCGCCATGGCGATCTTGTTTGCGCTGGTGACCCTGGCTGCAGCGATCATCATGGGCTCCGGCAATGCCCCCTTCCTCGCCTTTGTCGAGTTGATCCCGCAGATCGCGGCCAGCATGGGGGTCAATACTGCTGCCATGATCCTGCCGATGCAGCAGGCCTCTCATATGGGGCGGGCCATGTCGCCGGTCTCCGGGGTGATCATCGCCGTCTCCAGTAGCGCCAAGCTGACGCCGTTCGCGGTGATCAAGCGCACTTCGGTGCCGCTGATGGTGGGCTTCGTCTTCCATACCCTGATCGTGGGGATCTTCTATCTGTAACGATGGATAGTGAGCAGATGACGAAAAGCCTTCACGAGGGTGAAGGCTTTTTTATGTCTAATGTCCCGTCCTGAATATGGTTTACACCTTTCCCCCCAATACATGGAGAACCCGATGGGACAAGGTGTGAAACGGACACAGCGCGATTACTCGCTGACTTTTAAACTGGCACTGGTCGAGCAGATTGAAAAAGGCGAGCTCACCTACAAACAGGCTCAGGTGCGTTATGGCATTCAGGGCCGCTCCACCGTTCTGGTATGGTTGCGTAAACATGGTCGGCAAGATTGGAGCCAGGGGGCTTCTGTACGTGCCGGCAGGAGCATCACCATGCCTGACCCCGACAACCTGACGCCCGAACAGCGCATCAAGGAACTTGAGCAACAGCTGGCGCTGATGAGCCAGAAGGCCCAGTTCTTTGAGGCCGTCGTCGATGTACTGAAGAATGACTACGGCGTCTCCATCGTAAAAAAGCGACCCGGCAAGTCCTCTCGCAGCGGCAAGTCGAGAGGCTGACCATTGTCAGGGCTTGCCTGTTTCTGGGGATAAGCCGGCAGGCTTACTACAAGCGCAATCGGGTCGCCGACGAGCGCCATGCACAGGGATTGCAGGTGGTGCGCTTTGTGCGTCAGGTTCGACTGCGACAACCTCGGGTGGGCACTCGCAAGCTGCATTATCTGCTGCAGGGTCAGGATGATGGCGGGCTCAAGGTCGGGCGGGACAGGCTGTTTCAGATATTGGCCGAGCACCGCCTGCTGGTGCCGCCCAGACGGGCGTATCACAAGACCACCCACAGTTTTCACCGTTTCTACCGCCATCCCAACTTGCTCAAGGCGGGGCCAGAGCAGGTTACGCCGGTGGCCCCGGAGCAGGTCTGGGTCGCTGACATCACCTATCTGCCAGCCAGGAGCGGGCCGCTGTACCTCAGCCTGGTGACAGATGCATACTCACGCAAGATAGTGGGCTATCACGTACACGAAGGAATGCATGCCGAGTCGGTGGCGATGGCGTTCAAAAACGCGCTGAAGCAACGGCGTGGCGGCGGTGAACTCATCCATCACTCAGACCGCGGCGTGCAGTATTGCTCGGGACTGTATCAGTCATTACATGAACGGTACGGGGTAAAATGCTCGATGACGGATGGGTATGACTGTTACCAGAACGCGTTGGCGGAGCGGGTGAACGGGATTTTGAAAGGAGAGTTATTGCTGCAAAGCCCGCAGGATTTGACGCAAGCGCGGGAAATGGTGCGTGAAGCGGTGGATATTTACAACGTGGAGCGGCCGCATCATGCGTTG
>JBOFSK010000375.1:0-3764 GCA_051651505.1 Aeromonas sp. | reverse complement strand
GGCCCCGTGTGGTCAGCCGGGAAAAAAGGCACAATAGCCGACAAATCGAATCACCAAGGAAGCCAAGATGACCCTTGAGCACCTGATCCTGTGGCGCCGCGACCTGCACCGTCTGCCGGAAGCCGCTTGGAAAGAGTTTCGCACCACCAGTCTGATTGCCCACCACCTGAGCGAGCTCGGCTATCGTATCGTGCTCGGCGACAAGCTGCTGGCCAGCAATCTGATGATGGGTCGTGATGTTGATGTGGCGGCCGAGAAGGCCCGCGCCCGTCGTCAGGGCGCCCATCCCGACTGGCTGGAGCGGATCGGCGAAGTCACCGGGCTGATGGGAGAGCTGGATACCGGTCGTCCCGGGCCGACCCTGGCCTTTCGCTTCGACATCGACGCGGTGGAAGTGGAAGAGTCCGACGCGGATCAGCACCTGCCGCAGCAAGAGGGCTTTGCCTCTCATAACAAGGGGTGGATGCACGCCTGCGCCCACGATGGCCACACCGCCATCGGCATGGGGCTCGCCAGCCAGTTGATGGCGATGAAGGCGCAGCTTTGCGGTCGCATCAAGCTCTTCTTCCAACCCGCTGAAGAGGGGTGCCGTGGTGGCAAGGCACTGGCGGCCGGGGGGGCACTCGATGACGTAGATGCCCTGCTCTCACTCCATATCGGTATTCACGCCGGCAGCGGCGAGCTGGTGATCAACCCCACCGAATTTCTCTGTTCCACCAAGTTCGATGTCCACTTTATGGGCACCGCGGCCCATGCCGGGCTTGAGCCCAATGCAGGCTGCAATGCGCTGGCTGCCGCCTGCATGGCCACCACTGCTATGCTCGGCATTCCCCGCCACCGGGACGGCATGACTCGCATCAACATCGGCCAACTCCATGGCGGCAGCGGGCGCAACGTGATCCCTGATCACGCCGAGATCCATGGTGAAACCCGCGGCGCCGACAGCGCCCTCAACGATTACATGTTTGGTCAGGTGCAACGTATTGTCGAAGGCACCGCCCTTGCCCACGGTGTCACCTACCGCATCATCAAGCAGGGTGAGGCCATCGCGCTGGAAAACAGCCCGGCCCTGCAGGCCGAGCTGGCGGCACTGGCCCGCAAACAGGGGCTCGCCACCATCCAGACCCGCCGCTTTGGCGCCAGCGAAGATGCCGGTTTTCTGATGGAGCGGGTACAAAAACAGGGGGGAGAAGCGGCTTACCTGATCCTGGGGGCCGATCTGGCGGCGCCGCACCACCACAACGCCTTCGATTTCGACGAGCGGGTGATGCAGCGCGGGGTCGATCTGCTGGCCAGCTGGGCGCACGTCCGGTTAGGTATGGCAGCACCCGCCATCGATTGACGCAGCCAGCTCTTGATAACCCCTCTCGGCCAGATGACCGGCTAACGGGATCAAAAAAGGCGCCTCGGCGCCTTTTTTCTGCAAGAAAAACCTGAGTGCTACTCGCTGCGTTTGCGGTGAGTATCGGGTCGGCCACCGGTCACGCTATCTGCTCTGCCCTCTTCCTTGGCTTTATCTGCACGCTTCTTGCGCATCTCACGGGGGTCGGCCGTCAAGGGCCGATAAATTTCGATGCGGTCCCCATCGTGCAGCAGTTCACTTCCTTTCACCGGACGGCTGTAGATGCCAAACTTGTTGACCGCCAGATCGATCTCGGGATGCTTTTGCACGATGCCGGACTGTTCAATGGCCGCCTGCACACAGGTCTCGGGCGCCACCCGCAGCGCAAGCACCGTCTGCTGGCGGGGCAAGGCATAGACAACCTCGATATTGAGCTGGTCAGACACCGTAAACCTCCTTCGCCCGCTTGGAGAAGGCGGAAACCATAGAACTCACCAGATCGCGGAACACCTGACCAAAGGCCACCTCGATCAGCTTGGAGGTAAATTCGAAATCGAGATCAAACTCCACCTTGCAGGCATCCACATCGAGCGGGGTAAACGTCCACCAGCCCGCTAATTTGCGAAATGGGCCATCCACCAGCTCCATCCTGATCTGGCGATTCACAGCCAACTGATTACGGGTAGTAAAGGTCTTGGCAATCCCGGCCTTGGCCACATCGACCGACGCCATCATATAGTCATCACCGGCCTCGTGAACCCGACTGCCAACACAGCCCGGCAAAAACTGCGGGTAGGCATCCACATCATTAACCAACTTGAACATCTGCTCGGCGCTGAACATCACCAGAGCACTGCGAGTAATACGGGGCATGGCTTTTCCTCATCCAATCGACGCGATTTTATCACCATGTTTCGGGTTGTGGAGCTAAAACCTCGACCAAAGTGCTCACAAAGCCACCAGTTAAGTTGCAGCGCGTTTTACAGCCGCTCACGCCTACGTATAATACGAGCCTCCTAGTCATTGCCGGAAATCGCCCGTCATGAGCAAAAAAAACAGTAAAAACAAAGCCGGGTCCAGCACCATTGCACTGAACAGAGCCGCCCGCCACGAATACTTCATCGAAGAGAGAGTGGAAGCTGGCTTGTCCCTGCAAGGGTGGGAAGTCAAATCCCTGCGGGCGGGCAAGGCCAATATCAGCGAAGCCTACGTCATCTTCTTGCAGGGTGAAGCCTTCCTGTTCGGCTCCAGCTTCTTGCCCCTGAACGCCGCCTCCAGCCATGTGGTATGTGACCCGACCCGCACCCGGAAACTGCTGCTGAGTCGTCGTGAAATCGACAAACTCGAAAGCCTGACAGCCCGTCAGGGCTACACCATAGTACCACTGGCACTCTACTGGAAAGAGTGCTGGGTCAAGGTCGAAATTGGCCTGGTCAAGGGTAAAAAAGAACACGACAAGCGCGAAGATACCAAGGCCCGCGAATGGGATCGGGAAAAGTCCCGCATCATGAAGAACAAAAATCGCGGTTAATCCCTGATTGTCCGCACTCACACTGCGGATGTTCACGACCCGCAAGCCATTTCGATCCCCAGCGCAGGTGAACCGGACTCAGCTGCGCGCAATAAATCGGCAAACAACCAAATGACCAGAGGGAATGGTTATCAACGCCTTGCTATAACAGCATTTTTGCGTACAATCGCTTCTAACAACTTGGGGCTGATTCTGGATTCGACAAGATTCACGAAACCCAAGGTGCATGCCGAGGTGCGGTAGGCCTCGTTAACAAACCGCAAAAAAATAGTCGCAAACGACGAAAACTACGCACTAGCAGCTTAATAACCTGCTTAGAGCCCTTCTACCCTAGCTTGCCTGTGTCCTAGGGAATCGGAAGGTCATCCTTCACAGGATCGTGTGGAAGTCCTGCTCGGGGCGGAAGCATTAAAACCAATCGAGCTAGTCAATTCGTGGCGTGTCTCTCCGCAGCGGGTTGGCGAATGTAAAGAGTGACTAAGCATGTAGTACCGCGGATGTAGTAATTTTGGACGGGGGTTCAAATCCCCCCAGCTCCACCAAATACCGGTCCAATGGTGACCAACGAAGTCCAAGAAACCCGCATAGCATAAGGCTTTACGGGTTTTTTGTTGTCTTATGCTGTCCAATGGGGTGCGTTGCCATCCAGCCCTTTTAGGCATATCGTTAGGCATATCGTTTTGTATGCCTTCCGGAGCGTATGCCTATGCCTCGTATCACCCGCCCCTTGTCCCCAACCGAGATCAAAGCAGCCAAGCCCAAGGAGAAGGAATACACCCTCTGCGACGGGGCTGGCCTGGAGCTCGTCATCAAGCCCAATGGCTCCAAGTTGTGGCGCCTGCGTTACTACCGACCCCTTACTAAACAGAGAAACATGATCAGCTTTGGCTC
>JBOFSK010000374.1:0-8558 GCA_051651505.1 Aeromonas sp. | reverse complement strand
AGGGCTTCGGCAACCACGGCCTCGAGATGGGCTTGATCCTGGCGGATTTGGTCTTGCTGATCCATAACTCACATCTGTATGAAAGAAGGAAAGGGGGGGTAAGCATATCAGACCCCTGCGCCCAGCGGGAGAAGCTGGTAACATATCCATCAAACGTGAATGACAGGAATCAAAAGACCGATGAGTCAATATCAAGACGACAACGAGTTCGAAGACTGGGGCCCCAGCAAGAGCCAACTCAAGCGTGATGCCGAAGCATTGCAAAAACTGGGGGCAGAGATTGTGTCATTAAGCCACAGTGAGCTGGAAAAAATCCCATTGGATGAAGAGCTTGCAGATGCGGTGGAGCTAGGTCGCAAACTCAAGCCGAACAAAGACGAGTCCTTCCGCCGCCACTTGCAGTTTATCGGCCGCCTGATGCGCAGCCGCGATATCGAGCCGATCGTTGAAGCCCTGTCGATCTTCAGAAACCGCCACTCCACCGTGAATGCGCGTCTGCATCGTCTGGAGCAGTGGCGGGAGCGGCTGATCACTGAAGGTGACAGCGCCCTCAACGAACTGATGTCACAGTTCCATGAGCTGGATCGCCAGAAGCTGCGTCAGCTGATCCGCACCGCCAATAAAGAGCGCACCCTTAACACGCCGCCGATCGCTTATCGCGAGATCTACCAATACCTGCGCGGCGAGATCGAAGATCTGCTGTGAGCCCCGACGCACGCCTCCCTCACGGAGGCGTGCTGCTATTGCTGACCTTTCCCTGCCCTACCCCCCAGTAACCTACCGTCAAGCCGTTTAATATATCCACCACTTTGGCGCCGCAGCCGTGAACAGCCATCTGCTATATCCCATTAAATGGCCTCTCACATGGGAGCAAAAGCAATTCCGTTAACAAATATGCATCATTTTGTTTGACATATTGAACGGCATTGGCAGACTGAGTGGAGGATCCAGGCTGTCGCTGCCCGGGCTCACCGATGATTCTGCCACCCTGCCCGACCCCGGATCCCATGACCATGCCTTGAGGCATGCCCTTGCCCACTGCGTATGCAAGGGCCTGCCCAAGGCGCAGGATAAGCAATTGCATACCAAGGATAATCAAGGTGCCCTATGCCAAATCCCCTCCCCCTCGCCAACCGTAAACCTGTGGTGCTGATGACCATGGGCGCTCAGCCCCGTAATGGCCATGCCTATCAGGTCATGACCCATAAATACATCATGCCACTGGTGGAGATCAGCGGCTGCGCCCCGCTATTGGTGCCCACCTGCTGCGGTAGCGCCGATCTGGAGCAATATCTGGATCTGGCTGATGGGGTCTATCTGAGCGGTGCCGGTTCCAACATAGATCCGACCCTCTACGGCCAGGAGAACCTCACACCGGAGAAGCAGCAAGACAAGGATCGCGATCTGTTTGACCTGCCACTGATCAAGGGGGCGCTCGCTCGGGGCTTGCCGATCCTCGGGATCTGCCGCGGCATGCAGGAGATCAACGTGGCACTGGGGGGAGATATCCATCAGCAGGTCTATAACCAGCCGGGCTATGACGACCACCGGGAGGATGCCGACGATCCGGTCGACGATCAGTATGGGCCGAGCCACCCGATCGATCTGCTGCCGGGCAGCTGGTTTGCCGAGCTGATGGGGGCCGAGCGGATTGCCGTTAACTCCCTGCATGGCCAGGGGATCGACCGTCTTGGCGCCGGTCTGGAAGTGTTGGCACGCGCCGAGGATGGGCTAATCGAGGCACTGCATGCCCCCACTCTTTCACCCTTCTTGCTGGCAGTGCAGTGGCATCCGGAGTGGAAGGCCAACGAAAACCCCCACTCTATCAAGATCTTTCAAGCCTTTGGTGACGCCTGCCGCCAGCGCCATCGCTTGACCTCACCGGCTTAAATTCGCCGGCGCGTCAGCCACCAAAACCCCGTGTGGTGAGTCTGGGAAGACCACCTCGGGCAGGCCGCAGGGCAAGGCATGAGTCTAAACCCTCAAGACCACGCTGGATATAATCGGGGGAGAGGCCAAACACCATGCCATTGCTACGGTAGAGCTTGTTGCCATCAAGCTCGAACCGCTCGCCGCCGATCAGTAATTGCTGCCGGCCACGAATCACCTCTCCCTTCTGGTACGGCAATGCCATGTCATTAAGGACTTCGCCAGAAGCACATCCCTCACGCCAGCGCACCTCCTTGGAGAACGGGCTGATGGCGATCTCACGCCAGGATCCCCCCCTGAACTCGACTCGATACTTATCCGCCAGTAAATCGCAACCAGCCAATGGGAGAATCGCCAACAATAATATGATTTTGTTCAAAATTTTCACTGACTCACACTCCCTTTTCGAGTTCAGCACAGGATAAATAAATTAGCACTCCAGCGCACTCTTTCTCATCACAGGCCCCGGCTGCCGCAAGTGGCAGCGCCACCCCTCATCAAGCGCAAAGCAGCAGCTCGGCCAACTCCTGCAGCCCATTGATCTCAACATCTGGCAGCAGTTGCAATGACGGCCACTGCGACGCCCCCTCATTGAGCCAAGCGGCCCGAAAACCGTGCAACTTGGCCCCCAGCACATCTGTCTGGGGGTGATCCCCCACATGGAGGATCTGCTGCGCAGGCAGTTTAAGGGCGCGGCGGGCCTGCTCAAACATATCCGGTGCCGGTTTCATCCTGGCACCGGCCCCCGCCTTGCAAACTAGGGTGAAGTAGCGATCCAGCCCAGCCTGCGCCAGATCCAGATTGCCATTGGTGATGACCACCAGCGGATAGCGTTCGGCTAACCTTGCCAGCAGCTGATGCGTCGCCTCGCTCACCTTGATCTTCGAGCGCTCCGCCAAAAACGCGGCGAATACCTGCGCCGCGGCGCGACTTGCCTCATCACCTGCCATCCCCCCCGCCATCATGGCGGCGCGGATGGTCTGCTGGCGCGCCAGACTGACATCGTGGTGCAACACGGGGGTTGCTTGTAGCACGCTCAGCTTGAGCGCCTGCCAGCGGGCCTGGTCCAGCATGGCGGTCGCCAGATATTCACTGCGCAGATGGTCAAGCATCCACTGCTCGGCGCGCACGATGGCAGGGCCGTTGTCATAGAGGGTGTCATCCAGATCAAACGAGATGGCAGCAACCGGCTGCCAGCGGCGATAAAAATGCATGCACGCTCCTTGGCGGTGTAGGGGAGCAGCGGATGATCAGGCGCCTTGCACCATCACTGACCACTGAGGACGGGGAAGATCACTGATCTTCCTGCTGTTCGGGATCCCGCTTTGCCCGGGGGTGGGCACTGTCATAGACCTTGGCCAGATGCTGAAAGTCGAGGTGGGTGTAGATCTGGGTGGTAGAGAGGTCGGCATGGCCCAGCAGCTCCTGTACCGCCCGCAGATCCCCCGATGACTCCAGCATATGCGTGGCAAAACTATGGCGCAGCTTATGGGGGTGAACATGGGCGTTGAGTGCCTGTTTATTGCCCCAGCCATCGAGGCGAGCCTGTACCGAACGGGCTGACAGTCGCTGTTTACGGCTGGAGACAAACAGCGCCTCGGGCTCGTCCCCGGCCAATAGCGGGCGCAACTTAAGCCACTTTTCCAGCCACTCCACCGCCATCCGGCCAATGGGTAGCACCCGCTCGCGGGCGCCCTTGCCGGTCACCTTAAGCTGACGGTCATCGAGCTTCACATCCAGTAAATTAAGTCCCACCAGCTCGGCGAGGCGCAAACCGGACGAATACATCAGCTCCATGATGGCGCGATCCCGCACCGCTAACGGATCCTGCTCATCAGTGATATTGAGCAGCTGGTACATCTGGTCCACATCGAGGTTTTTCGGCAGCGGTCGCCCCTGCTTGGGGGTAACAATGCCACGGGCCGGATTGGCGGTCAGTCGGCCCTGGCGCACCTGCCAGTCGCAAAAACTGCGCAAGGCAGAGACCTTGGCGGCCAGCGAGCGGGGGGCAAGCCCCCCTTTGTGCATCCGGGTCACCAGGCTGCGCACTTGGCTCGCCTCGAGCCGGCCCCACTCATCAAGACCCAGCCTCACTAGTTCGACGGTCATGGCGTTGAGATGAGCCTGATAATTGGTGCGGGTATGGCGACTGAGCTGGCGCTCGACCCTCAGGTATTCGATAAAGGCCGCCAGCTCATCCGCCAGTAACGATGGCAGCGGCGCAGGGGAGGAGAGTGGATTAGCCTGCGCCCTAGCCATGGGTCAGCTCGGGCAGACGCAACTGCAACAAGCGGCCCAACTGACCCAGCAACAGGGTGTCGTTATGGGGGGTGAAGTGGCTGGGATCCGAGCTGGCAAAGGCTAGCACCCCGAGATCACCAAGCCGCATCAGGGCAACCGAGTTAACCAGCACATCATGGCCAAATAGTGCTTGCTTCTCGCTCTGGCTCGGCCGACCAAAGTAGTAATCCACTCCCGGCAGACGCTGCCCCAGGAGTTGCTCCAACTGTTTGCCTTCGGCCAGGAAACGGGCTTCCGAGCCACTTAGCTGAAACTTTTTCGGGTTTAGCCAGAGCCGCAGGCCAGTCAGCCGCAGCCGCTGCACAAAGGCTTTGCCCATCACGGCACTCACTTCAAACAGGGTCTGGCAACCGTACAGCTCACTGTAGAGGTCAGCATAGACCCGGAAGATCCGCTCGTTCTCACTGGCAATCCCCATCAGCTCGGTGATCTCCTGCTCCAGCTGTTCGATCCGCTCACGCTGGCGCTCCAGCTGGCGCTCCACTAGCGAGACAGAGCCCTTACGTTCATGGGGAATACGGATCCGGTCCAGCACTGTGATATGGCGCTGAAAAAACTCCGGGTAACGGGCCAGGTACTCCAGCACAGTGGCTTCATCCACTGTTTGCTCCTGCCGCTTGAGTTCGCTCATAACATGGTTAATCCATTGAAGAAATGGGGCTCACAGCCCCGACATCTTGGGCCAAGGGGGCCTGTGCTCCCTTCACCTAAACCGCACTCAGGTTGCCGGTCAGCAACCTAAAGATCTATCTGGCCGTCAAACACATGCTCGGCGGGCCCGGTCATATAGACAGGTTGGCCCGGCCCCTTCCAGGCGATGGTCAGCTTGCCGCCGGGCAAGTTAACGGTGACTCGCTCCTTGAGCTTGCCCTGAGTGATGCCAATCACCACTGCCGCGCAGGCACCGGTGCCACAGGCAAGGGTCTCCCCCACCCCGCGCTCAAATACGCGCAAACGGATTTCGGTGGCATCGACCACCTCCATGAAGCCAACATTGACCCGCTCGGGAAAGCGCTCGTGGCGCTCCATGATCGCCCCCAACACGGTGACCGGAGCATCCGCAACCGAAGCGACATCAATGACACAGTGAGGGTTACCCATGGATACCACACCGCACATCACGGTATGCTCCTGCGCCCGTAACAGATAGGTTTTTTCTGCTTTCTGGGCCCGAAACGGGATCTTGCTCGGCTCGAACTGGGGAACCCCCATATTGACCGTGACCTGATTCTCCCCCTCCAGCTGCAACATAATGCGGCCCCGCGCGGTACTGACCGCAATACGATCCCGATTGATCAGCCCCTTGAGGCGCACAAAGCGGGCAAAACAACGGGCGCCGTTGCCACACTGCTCCACCTCACTGCCATCGGCATTGAAAATGCGATAGTGAAAGTCGAGTTCCGGGTCGTAAGGGGGCTCGACCAGCAGCAACTGGTCAAAGCCGATCCCGAAGTGGCGATCTGCCAGTTTTTTAATGACATCATTGCTGAAAAAGACTTTCTGGGTGACACCATCCACCACCATAAAGTCATTGCCCAAGCCATGCATCTTGGAAAAATCTATCAACATCGTGCATTCCTGTGCTGTTAGGGCTGTAAAAATTCACCGAACCAAGGGGCGTCAAGCGCCATGAAGTCATTGTCCACAGCCCCATGCATCTCGGAAAAATCTATCAACATCGTGCATTCCTGTGCTGTTAGGGCTGTCAAAATTCCATCGTCTCTATTCACTGCATCAAGGCAACAGGTGCTCACCGCGCCAGAGATCGGCCAACTGCTCCCGCTCGCGGATCAGGTGCGACTCGGCACCATCCACCAACACTTCGGCGGCGCGGGGACGGGTGTTATAGTTGGATGACATAGTAAAGCCGTAGGCACCGGCCGAACGCACTGCCAGCAGGGAACCCTCGGCAATGGCCAGGGTGCGCTCCTTACCGAGGAAATCGCCGGTCTCGCACACCGGACCCACCACGTCATAGAGCGCGGGAGCATGACCGGCGCGGCTATCCACCTCGATGATGTTCATCCAGGCGCCGTAGAGCGAGGGGCGCAGCATGTCGTTCATACCGGCATCGATCAGCGCAAAATTGCGGGTCTCACCCGGTTTCAAGTACTCGACCCGGGTCAGCAGCACCCCGGCATTGGCCACGATGGCACGGCCCGGCTCGAACAGCAGAGTCAGATCCCGACCCGCCAGCTTCTGCTTGAGCGCCTCGGCATATTCGGTGGGATGAGGTGGCTGCTCGGCGCCATAGTTGACCCCAAGCCCTCCCCCCACATCCAAATGGTGAATGCGGATCCCCTCCACTGCCAGCTCGTCGATCAGCCGCAGCAACTTGTCAGCCGCTTCCATAAAGGGATTCAATTCAGTTAGTTGCGAGCCGATATGGCAATCCACCCCGACGATCTCGATGTTCGCCATCGCCGCTGCCTTGCGGTAGATCGCTGGCGCCAGCTCGATGGGGATGCCGAACTTGTTCTGCTTGAGGCCGGTAGAGATATAGGGGTGAGTACCGGCATCGATATCCGGGTTGACCCGTACCGAGACACGGGCCTGCTTGCCCATGCTGCCCGCCACCCGATTGAGGCGCTCTAACTCGGCCTCTGACTCCAGATTAAAGCAGAGGATCTCTTTTTCTAGCGCGAGACGCATCTCGGCTTCGCTCTTGGCCACCCCGGAGAACACCACTTTGGCCGGATCGCCGCCCGCAGCTAATACCCGCGACAACTCGCCACCAGAGACGATATCAAACCCGGAACCCAGCCGGGCCAGCAGGTTGAGCAGTGCCAGGTTGGAATTAGCCTTCACCGCATAGCAGATCAGATGGGGAATATCCCCTGCGGCCTTGTCGAAGGCATGCCAGTGGCGCTCCAGGGTCGCGCGGGAGTAAACGTAAAGCGGGGTACCATACTGCTCGGCAAGTTGCTGCAGCGAGGTGTGCTCAGCCAGCAGCTGGCCGTCGGCATTGTAGTTAAAGTGATCCAAGGGGGCGGTTCCTTCCTAAATTATTGCGGCGCAGCCTCTGAGGTCGCCGGCGGTGCCGCTGGCGGTGTACTCTGGCTCTGTGGCTGCTCAGTGGGGGGCATATAAAGCGGCCCCTTCAGACCGCACGCGGCCAACCCGAGGGACAGAAGCGCGGCAAGCAGACACTTGGTGAACTGGGTGATCATAATGGTTCGCTGCGAAAAAATTTTTGGCCCTCTATAATCGCACTCACATTGTTAAAAGCAACAGGATAAACCGATGAAGGATCACCAGTATCACGCTCTGACCGACGCCTTTTTCCAGTATGTAGAGGACATTATCGACGAGGGGTATCCGGATATTGACTGCGAACGCAACGGCGGCGTATTGACCCTCTCTTTCGAGAACAAGACCAAGGTCATCATCAACAAGCAGGAGCCGCTGCACCAAATTTGGGTCGCTACCCGCGAGAACGGCTTCCACTTCGAGCTGCAAGGTGACAGCTGGATTGACAACCGCTTTGGTCATGAACTCAAAGCCCTGCTGAGCCGCGCCTGTACCACTCAGGCGGGTGAAGCGGTGGTATTCTCATGATCGACCTGCACCCTGCGGGTGCCCGCCATGGGGTGATCTGGCTGCATGGGCTGGGGGATTCCGGCGCCGGTCTCGCCCCGCTGGTGGACGCGCTGGACCTGCCCGCCGAGCTGCCGGTGCGTCACCTGCTACCAGATGCTCCCGAGCGGCCGATCACCATTAACATGGGCTACAAGATGCGCGGCTGGTACGACATCAAGAGCTTCGAGGATCCCGCCGAGCGGGCGGTGGAGTCCCAGGTCCGTGAATCAGCCCAGCAGATTGCAGCATTGCTGGATCAACTGGTGGCCGACGGGTTTGCTCCCGAGCGCATCGTACTGGCTGGCTTTTCCCAAGGCGGAGTGATTGCTTCCTTTACCGCCCTGCGCTATCCGGCAAGGCTGGCAGGCCTGCTCTGTATGTCTACTTATCTGGCGGCACCGGATGCCCTGCTCGGTGAGATGCACGAAACGGCTCGCACCCTGCCTATCTGCTATATGCACGGCATCTATGACGATGTGGTAAGCCTGTCCCTCGGCTGGGATGCCAAGAACCGGCTGGAAAGTGCCGGACTCACCCCCGAGTGGCACGAGTACCCAATGCGCCACGAAATTTGCCGTCCACAGCTCAACGATATTCGCCACTGGCTGCTGACCCACCTCGGCGCCTGAGCCCCCCGATAAAGCCAACGGCCTGCAGATGCAGGCCGTTTTAAACAATGTTGTGGCAGCGCTGCTGGCTGTCATGTCATGGTCCGGCGGGCTAGCCGGCATCCCGAGTCGGAACATGCG
>JBOFSK010000373.1:0-4069 GCA_051651505.1 Aeromonas sp. | reverse complement strand
AACACCCCTTCCGAGACGATGAGCCCGCGGTTTGGTTCGAGTTGACGTTCGAGCGCCGCCATATCGTTGTGGCCAAAACGCTTCATTTTGCAGGGCAGCTGGCTGCCCATCTCCTGCAAAGAGGCGTGGTTGAGTTTGTCCTGCCACAGCAGATGCTCCTTACCGAGCAGTGCCTTGAGCACCGCCTGATTGGCAGAAAAACCGCAATTGAACAGCAGCACCGCCTCCACCCCGAGCCACTCGGCCAGGGTCTCTTCCAGCTGCTGGTGGGCGCAGCTGTAACCGGTGACCAGCGGTGAGGCGCCAGAACCCGTGCCATAGCGCTCAATCCCCGCTTGGAAGGCGGCCTTGATGGCGGGATGATCCGCCAGCCCCAGATAGTCGTTGGCGGAAAAGTTAAGATAATCGCGCCCGGCGACCTGCAACCGCCCTGCCACACTGCCTTGCGTCGCGGTGCGGCGGCGCAGCAGATTGGCCTGCTCGCGCCCGGCCAGCGCCGCGCCCAACGCAAAGGGGCCGGTGACTGCAAGGCCCGTCATGACCGCGCGGCCTCGGTGCGAGAGTGAGGGCGAGGGTGAGTGGCGTCATAAAAGAGATCGCTGGGTTCGCTCTGGCGGCTCACCTCAGCCAGCAGATCTTCTTCTTGTACCTGATCCGGCTTCTGGGCCCGCTGAGCCGGGCGAATGCCGAGTCGCTTGAACAGTTGCATATCGCTGTTCTCGTCCGGGTTGGGGGTAGTCAGCAGCTTGCAGCCGTAGAAGATGGAGTTGGCCCCCGCCATAAAGCACAGCGCCTGCATCTGCTCGTTCATCTTCTCCCGCCCGGCGGAGAGGCGCACATGGGAGGCGGGCATCATGATCCGCGCTACCGCGATGGTACGGATAAATTCGAACGGATCGAGGTTCTCTTCGTTCTCCAGTGGCGTCCCCTTCACCTTGACCAGCATGTTGATAGGCACGCTCTCCGGGTGGCGGGGCAGATTGGCCAACGCCATCAGCAGACCCGCCCGATCTTTGGCCTGTTCACCCATGCCGACAATGCCGCCGGAGCAGACCTTCATGCCGGCGCCGCGCACATGTTCCAGGGTATCGAGCCGGTCCTGATAGGTGCGGGTAGAGATGATCTCGCCGTAGAACTCCGGCGAGGTATCGAGGTTGTGGTTGTAGTAATCGAGCCCCGCGGCGCCCAGACGGGCCGCCTGATCGGCGGTGAGCATCCCCAAAGTCATGCAGGTCTCCATCCCCAGCCCACGCACCTCCTCAATCATCCGGATGAGGTAAGGCATGTCTTTTTCTTTGGGGTTGCGCCAAGCGGCCCCCATACAGAAACGCGACGAGCCGTTGGCCCTGGCTTCACGGGCCCGCGCCAGCACCTTCTCCACCTCCATCAGCCGCTCGGCTTCGAGCCCGGTGTGATAGCGGGCGCTCTGGGGGCAATATTTGCAATCTTCCGGGCAGGCGCCGGTCTTGATGGAGAGCAATGTGCTCACCTGCACCTCGTTGGGATCGAACCGGGTGCGATGAACGGTCTGGGCCGCAAACAGCAGATCATTGAACGGCAAGGCAAACAGGGCCTGCACGTCAGCGAGGGTCCAATCGTGGCGAAGAGCGTGACCGCCTGCGGTAAGAGCATTCATAGATGGCTTCCGATTGTGATAAGTGGGATCCTGCGCCCGCCATCCCGGGATGGGCGGTCATCCAAGCCGCCACCGGGCCCGTGCGCTCATGGTGATGCGCAGTGCCAAGTGGCTGAAATTGTTGGCTAGTGTAAAGAGCACGGTTAGACTGTCAACACCGACCAGATAAGATCAATTGACAACAGAACAACAAATGACCAATCAAGAATTCGACCTGCACCACATCTGGCATCCCTATACCTCTCTCACTCACCCCCTGCCCTGCTATGAAGTGGCCAGCGCCAAAGGGGTGACCCTCACCCTCAGCGATGGCCGTGAACTGGTGGATGGCATGAGCTCCTGGTGGGCTTGCGTGCACGGCTATCAGGTGCCGGAACTGGACGCCGCCGCCACCGCCCAGCTTGGCAAGATGTCCCATGTGATGTTTGGCGGCCTCACTCACGCCCCGGCCATCGAGCTGTGCCGCAAACTGGTGGAGATCACCCCGGCTGGGCTGGATCGGGTTTTTTTGGCAGATTCTGGCTCGGTAGCAGTGGAAGTGGCGCTCAAGATGGCCCAGCAGTACTGGCACAGCAAGGGGACGCCAAAAGCCAAATTTGTCGCCCTGCGCGGCGGCTATCACGGCGATACCTTCGGCGCCATGAGTGTCTGTGACCCCGATGGCGGCATGCATGAGCTCTACCAGGGATTCCTGCCAGAACACTACTTCGCCCCGACCCCTAGCTGCCGCTTCCACGCAGAGTGGGACGAGCAGTGCGTGGTGGAGCTGGCGACGCTGGTGGCCGATCATCACCAAGAGATCGCCGCCATCGTGCTCGAACCCATAGTGCAGGGGGCGGGCGGCATGCGCTTCTATCACCCCCGCTACCTGCAGTGGGTGCGCGCCCTGTGTGATGAATTCGGGGTATTGCTGATTGCCGATGAGATCGCCACCGGCTTTGGCCGCACTGGCCAGCTATTTGCCTGCGATTGGGCGGGGATCAGCCCCGACATCATGTGCCTTGGCAAGGCGCTCACTGGCGGCTATCTCACCCTCTCGGCCACCCTCACGACCGAGCATGTCGCCCGTACCATCTGTGACGGCAAAGCAGGGGTCTTTATGCACGGTCCCACCTTTATGGGTAACCCCCTTGCCTGCGCAGTGGCCAATGCGTCCATCGATCTGTTGCTGGCCTCCCCGTGGCAGGAGCGAGTACGTGCCATCGAGCACCAGCTGCGTACCGAGCTGGTCGAACTGACCCTCAACCCGGCGGTAGCCGACGTGCGAGTGCTCGGCGCCATCGGGGTGGTGGAGATGAAAGAACGGGTAGATGTGGCGCGCATCCAGCGCAAGTTTGTCGAACTGGGCGCCTGGATCAGGCCGTTTGGCAAGCTGATCTATCTGATGCCGCCTTTCGTCATCAGCCCCGAAGCGCTGCGGGTATTGACCCGTGCCATCAGCCAGGCGATTGCCGAGGGTGAGTTTTAACGCCGATAGTGGGCGGCCGCACTGGCCGCCCATTTAATGGCTGCAGCAGGGGACCTTGTTCTTTTTTCTCCCCCCGCTTGCCGGAATGTGAGCAACACTCCAGTTCCAAGCAATCAAGATGGGTAAACTGCTGCGGTTTTACCATCAAGAAAGACTGCTCATGCGCCTCTCCATTGCTGCCAAAATCAACTTCTTCCTGCTGTTCATTTTCTCCATGGTGCTGGTCTTCTCTGCCGCGTATCAGGCGGTGCGCGAGCGCGACCTCATCCTGAGCCTCATGAAAGAGCAGAGCCGCGAGCAGACCGAGGCCTATTTCGATGGCCTCAACCTGCTGATGCTGACTGACAAGATGGAGGCCCGCGATACCCTGCGAGCCAAGTTTCTCGACCACGCCCATGTGGAAGATGCCCGCATCGTCCGTGGCGAAGCGGTGAGCAAACAGTTCGGGCCAGGGCGCGTCACCGAACAGGCAAAGGATGAGTACGATCAACTGGCGCTGGCGGGCAAAGGGAGCGTGGAGGTTGTCAATAACGGCATGCACAGCCGACTGGTGGTGACCCAACCGCTACTGGCCAAAAAGGATCTTCGCGGCACCGACTGCACCCGCTGTCATCTGGTACCAGAAAATACCGTGTTGGGAGCGGTGCGCTTTGACTACTCCCTCGACTCCCTCTTTACCCGGGTCGAACAGAACATCCTCACCTCGGCACTCATTCTCACCGCCATCTTCGGGCTGGGACTGCTGCTGACCCTGTGGGTCATCCGCACCTGGATTGTCATCCCCCTCAACCAGTTGACCCGTTCCATCGAGGAGGCGACCGACTTGCACGACTTCGGTCACCGGCTAGAGGGGGATGATGGCGACGAGATTGGCCGGGTGGCCGTGGCCTACAACCAGCTGCTCGACAGCGTGGAGCGTCAGCTCAACAGGCCCCCCAAGGCAAACAGGCAACAACCGGAGCTAC
>JBOFSK010000372.1:0-20869 GCA_051651505.1 Aeromonas sp. | reverse complement strand
AAGGAGAGCTGCTCAAACAAGGTGCGGTCTTCGCGCACGCAGCTCAGATTGTGAACTTGAAGCAGCATGGGGATAGTTTCAGAGAAAATAAGGCGGCCTGTATCTTAACACAGTATTGGGATTCGTCTTTTCAAAGCGGCAACAATTGCACCAACTGGCAAGAGGGATCACTCGTCACAATACCATCCACAACAACGTCCGCTACCAGCGCTGCACTGCATGGCTCCACTGCCGATCAAACAACACAGGAGGGCGATGGCCCTCCTGTGTTATCAAGTACGCCCCTTTCTTAACGATATCAAGAGCTCGGCTTCTGCTTTTGGCAGTTCACACTCACTCATGACTTCATCAAGATCGGCGCCCAGTTCGACCATCTTGGCCGCCCGACTGTACAGCCTGCGTTCGGGATCCTGCATGGTCAGCTCTTGTTGACGATCATTGACCTGCTGCATCGCCCCTTCGACCGACTGCAAGCGACGCCCCATGCCAATCGCACCGCTATGAAGCTCCATCATCTGCTTGCGCAGACTGTCAAGCTGCCCCTGCAACGTCGCCAGGTTGGCCTCGGACTCTTGCTTGCTGCGCTTGCTGATAGACCAGATATAACCGGCAAATAGCAAGGCTATCAAGGACAACCCCAAGGCCACACCCAAGAGGACTATCTCGATACTCAATAGCTTTCCTTATTTATCAGAGGGAACCTATATCTTCCCACTCTTCATCAGAGAGCAACTTGTTCAAATCCACCAAGATCAACAGTTGGCCATCACGGTTGCTGACCCCCTGAATAAACTTGGAGCTCTCTTCGGTACCCACCGCAGGCGCGGCATCGATCTCGGAAGAGCGCAGATAAACCACTTCCGCCACGCTGTCCACCAAGATACCGATAACCTGCTTTTCAGCCTCGATGATCACGATACGGGAATTATCACCAACCTCACCGGATGGCAAGCCAAACCGGGAACGGGTATCGATAACAGTGACCACATTGCCACGCAGGTTAATGATACCCAGCACATAATCAGGCGCCCCCGGCACAGGTGCAATCTCGGTGTAGCGCAACACCTCCTGCACCTGCATCACATTAATGCCGTAGGTCTCATTTTCCAGTTGAAAGGTTACCCATTGCAGCACTTCATCTTCGGCCAGATTCTGTGCCACATTGCGCTTGTTTGTCATGTTTTGATTCCTTGTATAAAAACGTCTACTGCAAAAACTCGCAATAACATGGCTCGATGATAGCAACTATCAGCGACCGGCTATATTAACCCCGCGCTCCAGCAAGAGGAGCAACTCGCGGACATGCAACAGGGCACACATTTTCTCTTTGACCAACCCTGCCAACCAGGGACGCTTACCCTCCTGATGTCGCCACTTGACCTGATGAGGCTGCAACAACTCAGTCCCTTTCAGGTGGTGACATGCCAGCCCCCAGGACGATTCGCCCAGCATAATGAGATACTGGTAATCATCCATCTGCAGAGCCTGACCCGGCATCACCCAGTGCGCCGTATCCACCACGTTCATCTGTTGCTCGCGGGAGGTCATGATCCCCTTGTACCACTGGGGCTGACCAAATAGCGACGTGATCTCACCCAACTGATGGATCCCGCCAAGCTCGGTTAAAGGCACCGCAAATGTCACACCGGCCACGTCAAAAAAGAGTGCCTGAAACTCATTGCCGGTATCAATATTTTCCCAGATTACTGGTGCGCTGGCCGGTGCCAATGGCGGTGCTGTTTCGCTGACTGTCAGGGGATGGGGTTGCACCCGCTCGGGTTCCACTGCCGCTGTGGGCCACTCAAGCGCCACCGGTAACAAGGCTTGTTCTGCCACGGTCTGGCGCGGCGCGACCACGGCTGGCACTGGCGTTGCGGCTTCATCGGCTAGCTGGACGTGCGCCACCTGGGCGAGCAATTTGTCTAGCTGGGCAAGACGGGGATCGCTCTCCAGATAGGGGGCAACCGCCACCTCGGGCAGGTGCTGACGCACCGGCTGGCGTGCTAACACCGCTAGCTCCGCCTCTCGCTCATCTCTCTTATTTCGCGCCAGCGGCTCATCCAGCTCCAGCGGCTCATCAAGTAACAGCGAGTGAAAATAGTCATCCATCGCCTGAACCTGAATGCTATCGTTCATGACCTTACCTCGTGCGCGACCTGCTGCAGCTCAAGGGCTTCGAGATAATTAAGCAGGCTTTCATAGGCATAGGTCCCGCGACAAGCAGGCGCATAGATGGACGCAGGTATGTGCAACAAACTGGCATCCCGAAACTTGGTATCAATAGGAATAACCGCACTCCACACCGCATCACCATACTGCTCGTTAATCGATTTCAAGGTCATCAGGGAGGCGCGCGTGCGTTTATCAAACATGGTCGGGATCACCGTATAACGGAACTTATCCCGTTTCGAACGCTGCATGATTTCAAGGGTTTTCATCATTCTTTCCAGCCCTTTCAAAGCCAGAAACTCGGTCTGAACTGGCACCAGAATACGATCACAGGCCGCCAGTGCATTGACCATCATCACCCCCAATACCGGCGGGCAGTCGATCAACACATAATCGTACTGATCCTGAACTCGCAATAGGGCTCGCTTGATAACCAGCCCCATTCCCTCACGTTTGCCCATCACCCGATCCAGGGTCGCCAACGTAATGGAGGCAGGAAGTAAACTGAGGTTGTCAAACCGGGTCTTGAGGATCTGCTTGTGGACCAATTCCGCACTGGGTTTGACCGCTTGAAACAGCTCATAAAGGGTGCCATCTAGCTGATCTGAGTCAAAACCGAAATAGGCGGTCAAGGATGCATGAGGATCCGTGTCAATCAATAGCACCCGCTGACCACGCTGGGCCAGGATCCCGGCGAGCGAGACCACTGTGGTGGTTTTACCCACGCCCCCCTTCTGGTTGGCAACCGTCCAAACAATCACTGTATCAGCCCTGCCTTGTTGTTATGCGTATGCCACCACCTGGCAAGGTGATCACCTTGATCTCTGCTGTATCTACCGTTTGCTGTGGTGCAGCAACCGGATCACTCTTCTTCGGGTTTGCCACTATCGGCGCTGGCGCTCGCCAGGCAAACCGGGAGATCGCGACCACGACCTTGCGATTTTGCAACCGCCCCTGTTCACTGCGATTGTCAGCAACAGGGGAAAACTCGCCATAAGCCTCAAACGCAAGACGTGGGGGGGCGATACCCTCGGCTATCAAACGGGTGAGGACCGCCTCTGCTCTGGCGGCAGACAATGCCCAATTAGAACGATAAAGCTCGTTATTGATCTGTTGGTTATCGGTATAACCCCTGACTCTCACATAGTTATCGACCGGTTTTAAAATACCTGAAAGCGTATTAATCACCGGCGCGGCATTAGACCCCAAAAAAGCGCTGCCGCTGCTAAACAACAGCCCGCTGCTGAGCTCAATGGCTAGCCAGTGCTCATCCCGGGTCAGCTTGACCACACCGGCATCCAGCAGTGCCGCTAGGTTTTGCTGCAGCTGCACCTCAAGTTGCGCCAGTGAGGTGCCATCTTGCAGCATAGGTACATTAGAGATGGGGGCCTGGGAGGCAGGCGGGCTGACGCCGTGAGATAATGACGACGATACCGGGCCCACCGGATCAAAGAGTACATTGCTCTGCCCATCAAGCAGGCTATCACTGTGGACTGGCACGACACTGAACGCTTGGCTCATGCCATCAATCACCGCGCGATATTTATCCTTGTTCACCAGTGCTGCGGAATAGAGCACCACAAACAACGCAAAGATCAGCGTCATGTAATCGGCATAGGAGATCAACCAGCGGTCAAGATGTTCACGCCCCTGCAAGTGCAATCGATAGCGCTTGCGCATGGCTACTCTCCCTTCAGATAGGCCCTGAGTCGACGCTCAACCTGCAGACCATGTTCACCATGAGCAATGGCCAGCAACCCTTCGAGGGTCATCTCCTGAAACAGGGCGCAGTGGTAGTGACAAGCACGTAACCGGTTGGCGATTGGCAGATAGATGAGGTTGGCAAACCCGACCCCATAAATGGTTGCCACAAAGGCGACGGCGATACCGGCACCCAACGCGGCAGGATCGTCCAGATGAAACATCGCCTGGATCAAGCCCAATACAGCACCGATGATCCCGATAGTGGGGCTATACCCCCCCATGGCCTCAAACACCCGGGCCGCATGTTCATTACGTTCCTGTTCGATATCGATATCGGCTTCCAGCAGCCGGCGAATATCCTCTTTGGATACACCATCGATGATCATGTCCAATCCCTGGCGGGTAAAATGATCCTCGACCTGCTCGGCTTGCTCCTCCAGCGCCAGTAATCCCTGTTGACGGGCAAACAGCGCCCACGATTGCAACCGTTCGGCCTGCGCGGCCAGATCCTGCCTAGGGGGCACGCCAATCCAGCGTAACTGCTTGATGGCCAGCACCATATACTTCGCTGGGGTCTGCAATATCACGGCACCCAGGGTGCCGCCGAGCACAATCAAAAGAGCGGGCCCATCTATCAGGGTTAACAGCGAGCCACCATGCCACCACTGGGCAATCCCAATGGTAACCACCGCCAACAACAGGCCGAGCAAGCCCATGGTTAGCGACCCAACTCAATCAACATTCGCTGGGCTACCTTGTCCAAAGGCAGAGACTCGCTGGCAATACCCGCCTTGGCAACCGCCTGAGGCATGCCATAAACCACGCAAGATGCTTCATCCTGAGCCCAAATGGTTGCACCCTGCTCTTTCAGCAAGCGCGCGCCATCGCGCCCATCCGCCCCCATCCCGGTCAGCACGATCGCCAATACCTTGTCGCCATACGTTTTGGCCGCAGAGGCAAAGGTGATATCCACACACGGTTTGTAATTAACCTTGTCATTACCATCAAGGATCCGAATGCGAGCACCGGCACCCCGTCCTTCTAGCAGCATCTGCTTCCCACCGGGGGCCAGATACGCATGCCCTGCTTTAAGCACATCGCCATCCTCGGCCTCTTTGACACCAATCTGGCATAAGCCATTGAGGCGGGCGGCAAACGCGGCCGTAAAGGTAGCGGGCATATGTTGGATCAGCAGGATCGGATGAGGGAAATCTCTGGGCAACTTGGTCAGCACGTTTTGCAGTGCAACCGGGCCACCGGTAGATGTGCCAATCGCCACCAACTGATAGCTTTTACCACTGCGCTTGAACAACGGGCTGCTACCCGGCCGTTGCAAGTCAGGTTGCCGCTCGGTAAGGCGGGATGTTGCCGGGTTTAACAGGGTGCGAAGCGGCGGTTCTGGCGCCTTGGGGCGGGTCAAAGAGGCCATCAAAAAGCGCTTGCGGGAGATCTCCTTGACCCGCTGCTGCAACAACTTGATCGCATCTTCTTTGTCTCTGGCGATGTCTTCAAACTTTTTGGGCAAGAAATCAAGGGCGCCCGCATCCAGGGCATCCAAAGTTGATTTAGCCCCTTCGTGGGTCAGGGAGGAGAACATCAAGATCGGGGTCGGGCACTTGGCCATGATCTCCCGCACTGCACTGATGCCATCAAGCACGGGCATCTCGATGTCCATGGTGATCACATCAGGGCGCAGTGTCAGTGCCTTGTCTACCGCTTCCCGCCCATTCTGAGCTGTATCGATCACCGTCAGCATAGGATCTTGATTAATGATCTCGCTCACGCGACGACGAAAGAAGCTTGAATCGTCGACAACTAATACCTTGACTGCCATTGTTGTTTTTTTAACTCCCGGGGGCTAAGCGATTAATGTCTGCGGGCATATGCTTTGAGCAGACTTGGCACATCCAAAATAAGGGCAATCCCACCATCACTGGTAATGGTTGCACCCGCCATACCCGGCGTGCCCTGTAACAGATTATCAAGCGGCTTGATCACCACCTCTTCCTGGCCAATCAAACTGTCAACAACAAAACCGATTTGTTGGGTGCCAATCTGCACGATCACCACATGACCTGTATCCTGGCGAGCATGCTTGTTGCTCCCCCGGATCAACCATTTATGCAGATAGAAGAGCGGGATCGCCTTGTCACGCACAATGATGGTGAGCTGACCATCTACCACATTGGCCTTTTTCAAATCCAGATGGAAAATTTCATTCACACAACCAAGGGGCAGTGCAAAGGTCTGTTCACCGACTTCGACCATCAGGGTCGGCAAGATAGCCAAGGTCAAGGGAACCTTGATCTCAAGACGGGTGCCTTTACCCCAGGTTGAATCGATATACACCGAACCGTTGAGGCTAACGATGCTGGTTTTAACCACATCCATGCCGACGCCACGGCCGGAAATATCGGAGATCTCGGCCTTGGTCGAAAAACCGGGAGCAAAAATCAGGTTATAGGCCTCATTGTCACTCATCCGGGCAGCGCTATCGGCATCCAGCACACCACGGCTGATGGCGATGGACTTGAGCTTCTCGGGATCCATACCCGCACCGTCGTCTTCAATACAGAGCAGAATATGGTCACCTTGCTGGGAAGCACTCAAGGTAATAGTCCCTTGCCGCGGCTTACCCGCCTTCTCCCGGACATCCGGCATCTCTACCCCGTGATCGCACGAGTTACGCACCAGGTGAACCAGAGGGTCAGCGAGCGCTTCCACCAGGTTTTTATCCAGATCGGTCTCTTCACCGACCATCACCAGCTCGATATCTTTCTTAAGGCTTCGGGCCAAATCCCGTACCACCCGAGGGAACCGACCAAACACCTTTTTGATCGGCTGCATCCGGGTTTTCATCACCGCACCTTGCAAGTCTGCGGTCACCACATCCAGATTGGCGATAGCCTTCGACATCTCTTCATCATTGCTGGCGATCCCCAAACTGACCAAGCGGTTACGCACCAGGACCAACTCACCCACCATGTTCATGATGACATCGAGGGTCTTGGTATCAACACGTACCGTGGTATCGCTTTGTACGGCATGACTCTCGACGGGGGCCGCCTTGGTGGTAGCGGTAGGCCCTTTGCCTACCGCCGCGGCGGGTTTGGCCAAGGGGGCTGGTTTGCTGACAGGTGCCGATGGCGGCAACGCAGTGACCGCAGCGGGCGCCGTCACCATACCCGATTGCGGTGCCCGGCCACGTCCATGGAGCTCATCGAGCAGCCGTTCGAATTCATCATCATCAATCAGTGCATCAACCTCTTGTTGCACCGATGCCAACGGGTTGACCGCTGGGGCACCCAGATGTTGACCTTGACCATGCAGCTGATCCAGCAACGCCTCAAACTCATCATCGGTAATATCACCGCTACCACTGGCAATAAGTTCGTCGGCTGCAACCGATTCAACAGCCGCAGGGGTTGGCGCAACACCGACACCATGCAGCTCATCGAGCAGGCGCTCAAACTCATCGGCAGAAATTTCATCGATAGAACCACCGCTATTGAGCGGCGCCGGGTCAGCGGTCATATCAGGGGCAGAGCAGAGTGTCTCCCGTACCGCCGGCTCGGGAGCCGCAGGCGGTAGCGCCGAGGCGGTCAACAATTGCTCTTCACCTTCAGGCTTGCAGAGCTCATGCAAATCATGCAGGACATCGGCAGACGCAGGGCTTGGCTGCTCACGATTCTGAACTTGAGCAAAGATGATGTTAATGGCATCCAATGCTTGCAGGATCACATCCATTAACTCAGCGGTGACTGAACGTTTGCCATTGCGCAAAATGTCGAATACGTTTTCAGCGCCGTGGCATACATCTACCAGTTCAGTGAGCGACAAAAACCCGGCCCCGCCTTTCACGGTATGAAAACCACGAAAGATGGCGTTTAACAGATTCTTGTCATCGGGTCGCTTTTCCAAGTCAACCAGTTGTTCAGACAACTGTTCCAAGATTTCGGATGCTTCGACCAGAAAGTCTTGCAGTATGTCTTCATCAACTTCGAAGGCCATGCGTTACTCCATTAAAATCCCAAGCTAGACAGCAGATCGTCCACATCATCCTGACCATTGACCACATCGGTGCGAGCTCCCGGATTGATGATAGGTCCCTCTGCTTCAATCCCGTTAACAGGAATGCTGCGAGTTGAATGCTCAGCAGAGGCTTCACCACACATGGTCAGCATTTCTATTAATTTTGTTTCAACTTCCTGAACCAGCTTGATGACCTTGCGGATCATCTGGCCGGTCAGATCCTGAAAATCTTGTGCCATCAGAATTTCTGTCAGAAGTTGTCGTAACTTATCGGCGTCTGATGCAGAAGCCTTAATAAAATCATCGAGTTGGTGGCATAACGATTTGAACTGTCCGACACTCATGTCCCGCGACATCAGGGCAGTCCAATTGGGCATAACCAGCTGGATATTATCATTAAGGCGATCTGCTATCGGCAGACTGGCTTCTACCGCGTCCATGGTTCGATTAGCCGCCTTGTCCGTCATATCGATAACGTAGCTAAGGCGTTCGCGCGCATCGGGGATCTCGTGGGTTGCCAGGTCAGGAATACGCGGATCGATACGAAATTCTTGCAGTGAGTCATGCAGTTGTCGGGTCAGCTGACCCACTTTGCCAAACAAGTCGACGGCGCTAGGCGCGCATATATCCGCAAGCAGCTGGTCAGCACGTTCAAATGCGCCTTGCTCCAGATGAACGACCAGCATCCTTGCCTGCTCAAGCGAAATCATTGCTCTCGTTTTGGCTATCATCCCTGCCGCTCCCTTAGCCAATTCGCTCAAAGATTTTGTCGAGCTTCTCTTTGAGTGTGGCGGCGGTAAACGGCTTGACGATATAACCATTCACACCCGCCTTGGCCGCTTCGATAATCTGCTCACGCTTGGCTTCCGCCGTGACCATCAAGACGGGTAAATGCTTGAGTTTATCATCAAGGCGAATTGCCTTGAGCAAGTCAATCCCTTGCATACCTGGCATATTCCAGTCAGTCACGACAAACTGATAATCGCCGTTCTTCAGCATCGGCAAAGCCGTATTGCCATCATCTGCCTCATGGGTATTGTTTAATCCCAGGTCGCGCAGCAAGTTCTTGATAATCCGACGCATTGTTGAAAAATCATCAACAATGAGGATCTTCATGTTCTTGTCCAAAATTCCCTCCTAAATAGCCAACTGCGTGGCTTACTTAATGATGCTAAAACCGATTATGTGGTGCGAATTATGCCCTAGAGTTTTATTTGCGTGTAGCAATTACAGCCACTTATAGATGCCAATCTTTCAAACGCGCGCGCAATCTGTGCATCGCCTGACTGTGGATCTGGCTCACCCGCGACTCACTGACATTAATCACCTCGCCGATCTCGCGTAAATTCAACTCTTCATCGTAATAAAGGGAGAGGATCAGGGCTTCTCGCTCTGGTAAGCGACCAATTTGCACGGATAATTCAGTCTGAAATCGCTCTGCGGCCAATTCACCAAATCCGCAGTCACCCGCGCCGCCATCAGCATCGCCAATGACATCCTCACTGACCCCTAAATCCTCGATCCCGATAATCTTGCCACAGGAGACATCCTGCAACATCGCGTGATACGCGCTAAGGGTGACCCCTAACTGGGCAGCCACTTCGGTATCACGGGCATCCCGCCCATGAAGGCGCTCAACCTGATCAATCGCCTCTGCGATAGCACGGCTATTGCGATGGACCGAACGGGGCACCCAGTCACCACGGCGAATTTCATCGAGCATGGCACCCCGAATACGGATCCCGGCGTACGTTTCAAAGCTGGCGCCCTTGCTACCGTCAAAATTACGCGAGGCTTCGAGCAAGCCGATCATCCCGGCCTGGATCAGGTCATCTAGCAAGACACTGCTGGGCAGGCGCGCTAACAAATGCTGGGCAATTCGCTTGACCAGCGGCGCGTGGCGCTCCACCAGCCCGTAAGAATCCTGATGACGCAAATAGGCTTGAGCTTTATTCACGGGAACCGTCCTGGATAGATGCCGGTTTTTGCAACAAATTTTCCAGGAAAAACTCCAGGTGACCACCCGGCTGATTGGGCACAGGCCAGCTTGCGGCCTTGTTGCCAAGAGCGCGGAACGCCAGCGCGGCCGGTGACTTGGGAAACGCCTCGACAATCAATTTTTGTTTGCGCACAGCAGCACGCAAGTTGGTGTCATAAGGTACGCAAGCCACCAGCTCAAGCCAGGTGTCAAGAAAACGGTCGGTGACCCGGGTCAGCTTGGCAAAAAGCTCCTGCCCTTCCCGCAAGCTGCGCACCATGTTGGCCACCACCTTGAAGCGAAACACCCCATGCTCCTTGGAGAGGATCTTGATAAGGGCATAAGCATCGGTGATCGAGGTCGGCTCGTCGCACACGACCACCATGATGTCCTGCGCAGCTCGGGTGAAGCTCAGCACCATGTCGGAAATCCCGGCAGCGGTATCGACCAGCAGAATATCGACCTGGGTCTTCATCTCGCTAAAGGCGCGGATCAACGCGGCATGCTGCATCGGAGAAAGCTCGACCATCGACTGGGCGCCGGAGGTGGCTGGCACTATCATCATGCCATATGGGCCTTCGACTATGATGTCATCGATCGTGCACTCACCTGCCAGCACGTGAGAAAGGTTGCGATGTACTCGCAGCCCCAGCATGACGTCAACATTGGCAAGACCGAGATCGGCATCCAGCACCAGCACCCGTTTTCCTTGTGCCGCCATGGCACCGGCCACATTCAGGGTCACGTTGGTTTTACCCACCCCCCCTTTGCCACCGGAAACGGCGATCACTTTTACCCGGTTGTTGTGACGCATTCTGCGCAGACCACTCGCCTGATCCATATACATGTTACTCATAAAACTCCGAATCTTCGGCCTCGCCAAAGCCTGCTCCCCAGAAATAGGGCTCTTCTGTTTCTCGCTCCAGCGAACCCATGGCAGCACCGACCAACTGCGCTGCATTGGCAACCTGAATATCTTCCGGAACCCGTTGCCCATCGGTGACGTAACTGATGGGCAGCGTATTTTGGATACAGACGTTAATCACCTCGCCCAGATTCAGCGTTTCATCCAATTTGGTCAGGATGCAGCCGCTTAATGGGATCCGTCGAAAATGGTCAACCGTCTCTTGCATCACCCGTCGCTGGGAAGTCGCCGACATCACCAAATAACTGCGGATCTGCACCTTGCCATTCTTGACCAGGGTGTCCAACTGCTCGGTCAGCCGGATATCCCGCTGACCGACCCCGGCCGTATCAATCAACACCAAGCGGCGATGACGGAACTGATAAAGGGCACTGGTCAGCTCTTCTGCATCCCGCACCTGTCGTACCGGGCAACCCATGATGCGACCATAAGTCTGCAATTGTTCATGTGCGCCGATCCGATAGTTATCAGTGGTGATTAACGCCACCTGTTCGGCGCCATATTTCATGGCAAAACGGGCAGCCAGCTTGGCAATCGTGGTGGTCTTGCCCACCCCGGTCGGGCCAAGCAGCGCCACCGCACCGCCATGACGCAAAATATCGTCTTCACTGACCTTGATCTGTCCGGTCAGCACCTCTGCCAACTGAGCCAGCGCCTGATGGATAGACATATCTTCGGGAATAAGACTCGCCAGTTGATCGGCAAAGGCATCATCAAAGCCCATCTTTTTGAGCTCTTTGATCAGCAACGCCCGCATCGGCTCACGTCGCTCCACCTCTTGCCACATCAGCCCGGAAACTTGGTGTTCCAATAGTTTGCGGATGCTGGCCATCTCTTTGCGCATCCCCTCCATCTCCTGATCCCGCGGGGCAGGTTTTGCCGCGCGCTGACCGGGGGGGGCTTTAGCCTTAGGTTTGGTGGATTCGGGTGCCGCTCCCCATTGCCCCTGTTCCGCCAGGGTTTTAGGCGCAGTATTGGCTGCGGCCAGACTGGCTGATGAAGGCCTGCTCATCCCGGGGCCATGATCCGGCTTGAGTTTTTGTTGACGAGCCAGTAATGCCGCCAGCGTATCCGCATAATGTTCGTTCTGCTCGGGTGCCGGGGCCGGTTCAGGGCGAGTCATCTGCCGTGCAACAGACGATATATTGACGCGCTCATCGTGCAGCTGACGACGAACTGGCGCATCTTTGGGCCCAGGGATCTCGGATTGATAATCGACAGCCGCAACTATCTCTACCCCTCCGGTCACCTTTTTGTTGGACATGATGACGGCATCCGGTCCGAGTGTCTCCTTGACCTCTGCCAGTGCTGTGCGCATATCCTTGGCAAAAAAACGCTTAATTTTCAACCGTCGTCTCCGCTAACTAATTCTGCCCCACTGCACTCACAATCCGAATTTGCTTGTCATCAGGCACTTCCTGATAAGACAACACACGCAAACTGGGGATCGTATTCTTGACAAATTTCGCCAAGGTGTTGCGCAAAATCCCCGATGTCAGTAGCACTGCCGGTAGACCTTCCAATTCTTGTCGTTGGGTGGCTTCGACCAACGAGCGTTGCATCCGCTCTGCCAGACCCGGTTCGATACCGGCACCATCGCCACCGCCTGCTTGCAAGGATTGATGCAATATGCGTTCCAACTCAGGCGCCAAGGTAATGACGGGGAGCTCGGGATCGGGCCCCGCTATCTCTTGAACAATCAGGCGCCGCAGGGCAATACGACAGGCAGCGGTGAGCACGTCAGGATCCGGACTGCGCGGCGCGTACTCCACCAAGGTCTGCATAATCGTGCGCATATCACGGATCGGCACCCCTTCATTGAGTAAATTCTGCAGTACCTTGACCAGGTTACCCATGCTGATCACCTCTGGCACCAGACCTTCGACCAACTTGCTCTGATGCTTGCCATTCATGTCGAGCAACTGCTGCACCTCTTCATGGCCCAGCAACATAGCAGCGTGATTGGAGAGGATCTGGCTCAGATGGGTGGCGACCACGGTGGCCGCATCGACCACGGTATAGCCCAGGGTCTGCGCTTGAGACACCTGATCCTTGGTGACCCAAACCGCCTCCAGGCCAAAGGCCGGATCCCGGGTGGCCACCCCTTGGATCTGGCCAAATACCTGGCCGGGATTGATCGCCATCTCCCGGTCGTGATAGATGTTGGCCTCACCGGTGCTGACCCCCATCAGGGTAATGCGATATTGGCTGGGGGCCAGATCCAGGTTGTCACGAATATGCACCGCAGGTACCAAGAAGCCCAACTCTTGGGAGAGCTTCTTGCGCACCCCCTTGATCCGGTTGAGCAGTTCCCCACCCTGATTGCGATCCACCAGCGGGATGAGCTGATAACCAACCTCCAGCCCTATGGTATCCACCGGCATCACATCATCCCAGCTCAGCTCTTTTTGTTCATGGGATTGATCGCGGGTAGCGGGCAGTAACTCGCCCGCGGCCGCGCTGGCTTGAGCCAGCTTCTCGCGCCGCAGCAACCACCATGCACCGCCGGCAGCGAGGGCACCCAGGCTCAGGAAAGCAAAGTGCGGCATCCCAGGCACCAGGCCCATCATCAACAGGATGCCGGCTGAGATGATCAGCGCCTTGGGGTTATCAAACAGCTGACCCAATACCGCAGTACCCATGTCCTGATCGGTATTTTGTCGGGTCACTATGATAGCGGCAGCAATGGAGAGCAGCAGGGAAGGGATCTGCGCCACCAAACCATCACCGATGGCTAACAGGGTATAAATTTCTGCTGACTCACCAAACGTCAGCTGGTGCTGCATCATACCGATGATGAAGCCACCGATGATGTTGATAAACAGGATCATGATGCCAGCGATGGCATCTCCTTTTACAAACTTGGATGCACCGTCCATGGAGCCGTAGAAGTCAGCTTCCTGGGTGACATCTTGCCGCCGCTTCTTGGCCTCTTCCTGATTAATCAGGCCGGCATTCAAATCGGCATCAATGGCCATCTGCTTACCCGGCATCGCATCCAACGTAAAACGGGCACTCACCTCAGCAATACGTCCGGCACCCTTGGTGATCACCACAAAGTTGATGATCATCAGAATGGTAAATACGATGATACCGACCGCATAATTACCCCCGATCACCACGTTACCAAACGCCTCGATAACATGGCCGGCGGCCGCATTGCCATTATGACCTTCCAGCAACACCACCCGGGTTGAGGCCACGTTCAGCGCTAATCGCAGCAGGGTAGCCAGCAGCAACACGGTAGGAAAGGCCGCAAATTCGAGGGGGCGACGGGTATAGACAGCAACCAGTAACACCACGATAGAAAGGGCGATATTGAACGAGAAGAGCACATCCAGCATCAGCGGCGGGATCGGCAATACCACCATGCCAAGAGAGGCCAGTACCAGCAAGGGAGTGCCGAGTCCCTTGGTCAGCAGTCCTTTGTACTCTTTAAATCGGCCCAATGATGCCTTGAATTCCATCGCTCTACTCAATGTCAACCTGCTGATGGCCAGCCAATGCAAACATCAAGCCAAAAATAATAAGCGATTGAAAAACAATGGATTAATTATTTAGGTGTCAGAAAGTTGTCATTTGCGATATTCCGGCGGGATGGGGAGCTCTTTGGCCAGTGCTTGCGGGCGCTGCCCCCGGCCACGGCGGAACTTCTTGAGCTGGAAGACATACGCCAATACCTGTGCCACTGCCGCAAACAACCCTTCCGGGATCTCGTGGCCGATCTCGGTAGAGTGATAAATCGCCCGGGTCAATGCCGGTGATGGCATCACTGGAATATCGTATTCCCTGGCTATCTCTCTTATCTTCATGGCAATTTCATCAGCCCCCTTGGCCACAACCTTGGGAGCGGCACCGGGTTTACCTGCATCATATTTGAGCGCGACTGAATAGTGAGTCGGGTTGGTGATCACCACATCGGCTGTAGGCACATCCCCCATCATCCGGCGCATCGCCATCTCCATCTGCAAACGACGGATCCGCCCTTTCACTTCGGGTTTACCCTCGCTGTCCTTAAACTCGTCCTTCACTTCCTGCTTGGTCATCTTGAGCTGACGGGTGTGGTTCCACTGCTGGAATGGCACATCGATCAGCACTATGGGGATCAGCGCGCAACAAAGAATAATCAGCATCCAGAGAAACAGTTCGAGTGCATCCAGGATCCCCCCCGGGAACCCTTCCATGGAGAGGTTGAGCAGATGGTTGAACTGGCTTGATAGCATCCACCAGGCAAACAGGGCAATAAATACCACTTTGGCGATGGACTTGACCAACTCGACCAACGATTGCACCCCGAACATCCGCTTCAAGCCATTGACGGGGCTTAACTTGCTGAATTTGGGCATCATGGCTTGGGTGGAGAAGTTCATCCCCCCCATCAGGGTATTGCCAATAAAGGCGGCAATGGCCACCAGTGCAAATAGCAGCCCAAGTGGCAGGATCAATTGCGCCAGCAGGGCGGGTACCATAGCGATCATGGCGTTGGGATCAAAAACCTGCTCCCGCTCCAGGGTAAACCCCATGGTCACCACCTTGAGCATGGCGCTGGCCAGTGAGCCTTTGAGCATCAACAGACCGAATACGGCCGCCAACAACACACTTGCGGTCCCCAACTCCTTTGAACGCGCAATCTGCCCTTTTTCACGGGCCTGTTGCAGTCGTTTGCCCGTGGGTTGTTCGGTACGTTCCTGATCGGTATCAGCCATAGGCACCACCGAAGCACTGGGTGCCAATCAACTCGCAACTGACCTCCTGCACCCGTTCCCAGATCATATTGAAGTGGCCGAGAAAACCGCCGATGGTGAGCCAGAGGATCAGTAGTCCCGACATCATGCTGACGGCAAAACCAATACTGAAAATGTTCAGTTGCGGCGCAGCCCGGGTCATGACGCCAAAGGCAAAATTGATCAGTAGCAGGGCGATAATGGCAGAAAGCGCCATCATCAGGGAGACTTGATACATAACCCCAAGAAACCCGATCAGGGTACGGATCGCCGGCAAAGAGAGTCCCTGCGCCGACACTGGCAAGGTGTCAAAACTCAGCACCACCATCCGCAACATGGTGAGGTGACCATCTACTGCCAAAAATACCAGGGTCGCCAGCATTAAATAGAACTGACCAACCACCGGGGCCGATTGGCCATTCATGGGATCCATCAGGGTGGCGAAACCCAAACTGGTTTGCATCGCAATCACCTGACCGGCCATCACAAAGCTCTCCATCAGAAACTGGGTCATCAACCCCAGGGCAATCCCGATGAGCAGTTGCTGTGCCAAGACCAGAAAACTGCCGGCCGAGAAGAGCTCGATAGCCGGCATGGGGGGTAACAGCGGGGCGATCAGCAAGGTGATGGCTAAAGACAGCCCCATACGAACGTTGGCAGGGGCAAGACGACTGCCAAACACCGCGATCACCATCAGCAAGCTGCTGACCCTGGCCAACGGCCAGAGGATAGCAGACAACCACTCCATGATCAGAGCGGTTGTATAGGTCATCCCACCACCATGGGGATCTGATTGACCATCAACATGAAGAAATCCATCAGCATCTGCAACCCCCAGTGCGCGCCTGCGCCCAATGCAAACAGGGTCACGATAAGACGGGGCAAAAAACTCAAGGTCTGCTCATTGATGGAGGTCGCAGCCTGAAAAATCGCGACCACCAGCCCGACCATCAGGCTTGGCAAAATCACGGCGCACACCATGATAGTCACCAGCCAGAGGGCTTCACGAAAGACGTCGACAAAAGTTTCAGGGCTCATTCTGCTGGTTCCTTGGGGGTAAGCGGCTTAGCCGGCTCCTAGGCCAAAACTGTTGGCCAGGGAGCCCAGGATCAAGTTCCAGCCATCTACCATCACAAACAGCATCAGTTTAAAGGGCAGCGAGACAATCATCGGTGAGAGCATCATCATCCCCATCGCCATCAAAATACTGGCCACCACCAAGTCGATCACTAAAAAGGGCAGAAACAGCATAAAACCGATCTGAAATGCGGTCTTCAGTTCGCTGGTGACAAACGCCGGGATCAATACCCGCAGCGGCACCTCATCAGGCCGTTCTACCTGGACGTTGGCAATCTCCATAAAGGTGTTGAGATCCTTGATGCGAGTCTGGGCCAGCATGAACTGATGGATCGGCAAGGTGGCCCGTGCCAGTGCATCTTGGGCTTGAATGGTCTCGGCCAGATAAGGCTGCAGCGCCTCATTGTTGATGCGATCCAGCACCGGCGACATGATAAAAAATGACATAAACAGGGCAATGCCGATCAACACCTGATTGGAAGGGCTCTGCTGCAAACCGATCGCTTGGCGCAAAATACCCAGCACCACTATGATGCGGGTAAACGAGGTCATCATGATGACGATGGCCGGCAAGAAGGAGAGCGCGGTCATCAGCGCCAGCACTTGCAGCGTCAGACTGTACTCCTGACTGCCATCCGCCATGGTCTTGATGGTCACCGCCGACATACCATCCTGAGCCAGTGCCAGTGGCGAAAAAATAGCAAACAGCAGCAACAGTGCGGTCAGCCGCCTGATGTCTCGCCATAACCCGTTAGCTGTTTTCATGCTTACCCATCAATTTACCCAGCTGTTGAGCAAAGGCTTGCGGCTGGCTCTCATCCAGTGGCGTATCCAGACGACAGAGGAAATTGACCTGCTGCGGCGTGACGCCAATCAGCAACTGCTGCTCACCCACCTTGACCACCAGCAATTTTTCTTTATAGCCCAGCGGCAGCGACGCGATGACCCGCATCTGCCCCCCCCCCATGGCGGTCGCAATCTTGCTCTTCTTGAGCAAGATCCCGAGCACCAAAATAAGGCCGATCACCATCAAGCTGGAGAGCAACCAAGAACTCAAACTAGGGGCATTAACGGCCGCGCCAGGCTGGGCCAGGGCCGGCAGGGGAAGTAGCCACAACAGTAAAGAACGCTTCATTTAAGTTTCTTGATCCGTTCAATTTGGCTGATGACGTCAGTCAAACGGATACCAAACTTGTCGTTGACCACCACCACTTCACCGTGGGCGATCAAGGTGCCGTTAACCAGCACATCCAGTGGTTCACCGGCCACCCGATCCAGCTCGACCACCGAACCCTGATTGAGTTGCAACAGGTTACGAATGCTGATCTGGCTACGCCCTACTTCCATCGCGATGGTGACCGGAATATCGAGAATGGTGTCGAGTTTACGCCGCTCCTCGGCACTGATGGGCGCATCATCAGTCAACTCCTCAAGGGGCGCAGGTCTAGCCTGTGCAGTGACCTGTTCCTCCAGCGCGGCCGCCCAGGCATCCGCCATCAATTCATCTTCATCAATTCCGCTCATTTTGTTTCCTTATACTACTTGGTAACCGTTGTTCGTCGTAACCGGCCGTCTATTACTACTGATGGTCGATACTGCGGGCGATCGCTTCCAGCTCGGCCTCACTGTCAATGCGCATCCCACCCCGGGTCACCAGATTCAGCTCATTCTTGGTCCCTTCCGGGCGCTTGAGTTTATCCGTGATCTTGAGTGCCACATTCTCCTTGGTCCGCCCCATTTTGGCGTGGAATGTCGGCAGATCTTCCACATAGACCAGCAGTTTTTCCGGCATATCGACCGGTATGATATCGCCGGGCTGCAGCTCCATCAGTTCACGCAGGGTCAGTTCGGTCTCCAGCAGCTTGGCGCGCAGCTCGACCTTGACGTCCATGATCTCGTCACGCAACGCCTTGCTCCAGCGCACATCGGTGTCGCCCTTGTCACTCTGTACACCGGCATCGAGCAGTTCGCGGATAGGTTCCAGCATGGAGTAGGGCATGGCGACGTGGATGTCACCACCACCGCCATCGAGCTCGATATGAAAGGAGCTGACCACTATCACTTCGGTAGGGCTGACAATATTGGCCATGGCCGGGTTCACCTCGGAATCGAGATACTCAAACCCCACATCCATCACCGGCGCCCAGGCATCCTTGTAATCCTCAAACACCAGTTTGAGTAACATTTGAATGATACGTCGCTCAGTCGGGGTAAATTCGCGGCCTTCAATCTTGGCGTGATATCGACCATCGCCACCGAAGAAATTCTCCACCAGGATGAAGACCAGTCGTGCCTCCATGGTGATCAGCGCCGTTCCCTTGAGCGGGCGAAACCGCACCATGTTCAGACTGGTCGGTACAAACAAGGTATGAACATATTCACCAAACTTGAGCATCTGCACACCGTTGATAGAGACCTCGGCAGTGCGGCGCATCATGTTGAACAGGCTGATCCGCATATGACGGGCAAAACGCTCGTTCACCAACTCCAGCGTCGGCATGCGACCACGGACGATGCGGTCATGGGAGGAAAAATCGAACTGGGTAACCCCGCTATCATCAACGGTCCCTATCGCTTCCTCTTCGACATCATCGACACCGTGTAAAAGGGCATCAATTTCGTCCTGACTTAACAGATCGCTCACGCTTCACCTATTGCATTACAAAGCCGGTAAACAGCACTTGTTCGATAACGGGGGAAGAGACCAGGTCATTGAGCACCCGACGGCACTCTTCCAGTGAATCCTTGCGCAGCTGCTCCTTGCCTTCGAAGGTCATCAGCTGCTCGGCAGTAGCGGCACTGAAGACCCGCAGCAAGGTGCCTTCAATCAGGGGAACATGCTGTTTGGCCAAGAGCTCATCGGCAGCCCCGCGTACCATCAGCTGGATCTTGATCTGTACCAGTCGATCGCGCCGGGCTCCGGCTACGTTGAAGACAAATGCCCGCGGCATGCCTACGTAGAGAGCAGTACTGGCTGGCGCTGCCGTGCTAATAACGTTGGCCGCAACAGACTCAGGCTGTTCTGACGTGGTCGAACCGGACAACATCAACCAGACGCTGACAACACTTGCGCCGAGCAAGGTCACTGCCAAGGCAATCATGATCCGCTGTTTTTTCTTGGCCGCGGCCGGATTTTTTAGCGTCAATTGATTATCGTCAGCCATTCCTTTGCTACCTTACGCTCAAAATTGTTGGACATCATAAACTTACTCAGCTATGCATCAAGCATAGAAATCAATTCCGCTGCTGTTTGTCGATTCCACCAGCACACTCAGGGTCGAGGTGGTGATATCTCCTTCACCTGAGCTACTGCCAGCGTGTGCCTGGCTGCCTCCCTGACCTGATTGCCCCTGGCCGTTGAAGCTCGGTTTCCCCTGCTGCTGTTGCTGTGTCTGTTGCTCGACCTGAGCCTGGCCAAGCTGGATCCCTTGTCCGGCCAACATATCCCGCAAACGCGGCATCGCTTGCTCCAGCATCTCCCGCGTCTGGCCATGCTGCACCACAAAATGCACATTGGCTTGGCTGTCGGCACCGATCTGGATCTGGATCTTCATCTTGCCCAGACCAAGGGGATCGAGTTGGATTTCCACCTGCTGCAGTTTGTCTGCCAGCATCAGATTAACCTTCTGGTACAACTCAGCGGGCGCATCCTGTCCCGCCAGTTTCAGATGGGGTAGCTGCTGGGGCTCACGGCGCACTGTCCCCTCGACACCAGAGAGGCGGTTGTCCCCTAACTGCTGCTGACTGCTCTGCCCAGCTTGTAAAGTCTGGATCTGCTCACGCTCCTTGGCTGATGGGATAGCAAGCAGGCCTTGCTCCTCTTCTCCCGCCTGTGGTGCCGGTGCCAGCTCATCTGCCTTGTGCTGTTCACCAGAAGGAGTGACCGCCAGCGGCGACGTCAGCCCCTCGACCTCGCTGATCAACTCGGCTGATTGCGCCTGGGGCGTAGCTTGAGTCCCGGCCGACGCGACCGTCGTTAGGCGGTTGCCTCCCACCAGCGATGTCAGCGCCAGCTCATCTGCATTGTGCTGTTCACCAGAAGGAGTGACCGCCAATGGTGACGTCAGCCCCTCGACCTCGGCTGATTGCGCCTGTGGCTCAGCTTGAGTCACGGCCGGTGCGGCGGCCGTTATCACTGGCGCGCCAGAGCGATCACCGGGGACCGGGGTGAGTTGGGATAGCATGCTTTGAACGTTACTATGAGCAGTCGACGCTGGCTGCAGGCCGGTTATCACCTGGGCCACACTGTCACCCATCACA
>JBOFSK010000371.1:0-1185 GCA_051651505.1 Aeromonas sp. | reverse complement strand
ACTGTTCGACTTCTTATTGCTAAGAAATCGTCTTGGTCACTTCACCAGACATTGAAAATCAAAAATTAATTTTGATGCTCGATGCTGTGAGTGCCCACACAGATTGCTTGATTCAAATTGTTAAAGAGCGACGCAACAGTTCGTTGCTGCGGGAGTGGAATTCTACTCAACCGCCTTCTCGAGTCAAGCCTTATTTTCAAAGGCTTTTCGAGGTTACCGACTTGGCTGTTTGCGTTGCCGCTTGCCCTGTCGATGTGGCGCATTATAGGGAACAGATTCTTTCTGGCAAGCAGATAATTACAAAAAGATGACTTAACCGACCTGTTCGCTCAGAAAGCCATCTGTTTGCACAATTAATAAACCATACTACTTGATCGCGGGCACCGCGATGGCGAAATCATGCAGATTATCGTAAATAGCATCTGCAAGGGAGATCCCCATATCTGTCACTGGCTTCCCAGTTCTTACCATCACTTTATGCGCTACCTTGGCGTTAGCCGCAGCTTGCAGATCAGAAGCTTTGTCACCAACCATATAAGACAGTGTCATATCAATGCCCAGCTCTTGTTGCGCTAGCAGTAACATACCGGGTTGTGGTTTACGGCAATCACAAGGTACCCCGTGATCCGGGTGATGGGGGCAAAAATAGATGCCATCAATATCCACATCCCGATCAGCCAGTGACCAGTCCATCCACTCGGTTAAATTCAGAAACTCATCTTCACTGAAATAGCCACGGGCGATCCCGGACTGATTAGTCACCACAACCAGCAGATACCCTTTCTTCTTTAACAGCTGTAAGGCGTCGATCACCCCAGGCAGAAAGTGGAAATCATCGACTTGACTCACATAACCGGTGTCTTCATTGATGACACCGTCACGATCCAGAAAAATGGCTGGTTTGCTCACGGAAACGACCTCTATTAATCGATTAATGGTTTGTTCTCGTTGTTAACAAGCGATACATGACCTGGAAATAAAAAGGGGCGGCCGAAGCCACCCCTTTTCGTGTATGCATATAACGAATCGATTAAGCGATTACGCTAGCTACAACACCAGCACCTACGGTACGGCCACCTTCACGGATAGCGAAACGCAGACCGTCGTCCATCGCGATAGGAGCAATCAGGGTAACAACCATTTTGATGTTGTCGCCTGGCATTACCATCTCAACGCCTTCTGGCA
>JBOFSK010000370.1:0-14767 GCA_051651505.1 Aeromonas sp. | reverse complement strand
TCTGGCGACGAAGGCAAGCTGTTCGGTTCCATCGGTACCCGTGACGTGGCTGATGCCATCACTGCTGCCGGCGTTGCTGTTGCCAAGAGCGAGGTCCGCATGGGCAACGTTCTGCGTAACACCGGCGAGTACGAAGTTGTTGTTCAGCTGCACGCTGACGTTAAAGCAACCGTACAGATCCAGGTTGTTGCTCTGTAATAGCGATTCGCTGCTGCAGATAAAACCCGCGCACTTGCGCGGGTTTTTTATTTTGAAGCCTAGGGGTAGAGTGAAGGTCTGTTCCACCGGAGGAGATCCTTATGGCAGCCTGGGTCGAAGGTCGCGTTATTGAACGCATCGAATGGACACCCACCCTATTCTCCCTGCGGGTAGCGGCCGATCTGGCCCCCTACAAGGCAGGCCAATTCACCAAGCTGGCCCTCGAGCAGGGCGAGCGGCGCGTTCAGCGCGCTTACTCCTTCGTTAACCCCCCCTCTGCGCCATACCATGAGTTTTATCTGGTCGAGATCCCGAACGGTGAGCTGACCCCTTCACTCGGCTCACTGCGGGTGGGTGATAGCGTGCAGGTGCAATCCCAGGCGACCGGTTTTCTCACCCTTGACGAGGTGCCTGCAGGGCGCGATCTCTGGTTGCTCGCAACTGGCACTGCCATCGGCCCCTTTCTCTCTATGTTGGCGGATGGCGAGGCGTTCGCGCGTTTCGAGAATCTGGTGTTGGTTCATGGGGTTCGCAGGGGCGAGGAGCTCAGTTATCAGCCGCTCATCGCCCGTTTTGGCGAACAATATGGCGAGCGCTTTCGCTATGTCCCCTTTGTCAGTCGCGAGCCGTGGCCGGACGCGCTGGCGGGCAGGATCCCGGCGGCCATCGCCAACGGTCAGCTGCAGCAGCGGGTGGGACTGGATTTTTCAGCCGAGCGGAGTCAGGTGCTGATCTGTGGTAATCCGGAGATGGTGAAAGAGACCCAACAGGCCTTGCTGGCGTTGGGGTTGGCCAAAAATCTGCGCCGGGCACCGGGCAATATCAGTACGGAGAACTATTGGTAGCGGTCAGTTGCGTCGGGGCCATCTGTTGGCCCCTGAACATTACTGGTTGTTGCCCTGAGGGGTGGCCAGCTGATTGGTGCTGGGTGGCTGGTTGCGGTTATCTTCTTCCTTGAGATAGAACCTTGTTTTGTGACTGCACGCTGTGGGCAGCGGGGTGCCGGCCCCAAGGTCGAGGCAGTCACTTTGTGACCAGCCGAACTGCTGGTCATCCCAGTCCAGATTGAACGTTATCTGGTCAGTTGAGAATTCGGATCCCTTGTCGACTTGGGGCTGCGGAGTCGCAAAGGGGGCAGTGCTCACAAGCAGCAGGGAGAGGAGTAAAGTGGCGGATCGGTTCATGGTGGCCTCGCATAATGGCAGCAGCGGGTCATTATACAGCAGCGGACGCGAACTCTGGTGAAATCCTGGAAAACCTGACCTTATGACTGATGTTGGGGGTTGAACGAGGCTGCTTTATGCTGTCGATGTGTCCGATTTGGTCGCACTCTGGGCAGCCGGTTACTCATCTGACGGATTTCGGTGATTTGCCCTTCTCAGTGCGGGCTTGGCGATTATAATCTGCAGCCAACTTTTCTTGCACAGCACACCCCCTTGATGATGACCACACAGGATGCTTCCGCACTGCGCTACCCCAAGGGGTGGTTTGCTTTGACGACCGTATACAGTTTTACCGGATTGGCCATTTTGGCTTCCATTATCTTCTCTTTATTACTGTTCCTTTCCATTGATGATAACCCGCTGATGAAATGGCTGTTTGGCGGGCTGGCGATCATCTTCGAACTGGGCAAGTTCTATGTTTGGTATGAGTATGGTGAGCGCCGGGCCCGCCGGGATCTGGGGGGCGCGCTCTGGTCATTGCTGTTTTACTGTGTGCTGGCCTCTATCTCTATCGGTGGCAGTATTGGTGGCATAAATAGCGCGACCAATACGGTGCTGGGTCAGCAAGCACATTACGAGCGAGGTATTGCGCGTTTTGATGAGCAGATCGCCGGGATCGAGCGGCAAATTGCACTAAACGAAGAGGCGGCCCGCAAGTATATTGCGCTGGAGCGGATCTCCCGTGGCGTGTCTTCTATCCAGGAAGCCAATGCCAAGCTCAGGCTGCAGCAAGATGCACTGCGGCAAGAGCGTGATGCCAAGCCCCTTAGCGAGCAATCGTCGATGCTGGGGTTAATGAGTAGCCTGGCCGATGGTGTTGGCGTGAGTATCAGCCAGGTGCAGTTCTTGCTGGTCTGTTTCCTCTCGGTGCTGCTCGACGTGTTCGGCGCATTTTTTGTCAGCCTGATTGGTGAGGAGAATCGGTTTCGCCGATCATGGTATGGGCAGCAGGCACGGGCCAGTGCCGATGAGGTGAGCCCGACGCCGCTGGAGCCACAAGTGGCGTTGCCGGTGAGCCCCGAGCCAGCAGTGGTCGCTCAGGTGCGAAACGGTCTGGAGAGCGGCGAGCTCAAATGTAGCAAGCGTTCGGTAGCGCAATCACTGTCGCTTTCGCTGGAGGAGGTGGATCGGGTGTTCCATCATTTGTTGTCACAAGGGGTGCTCGGGCAGGGCAGTAATCGCCATTACTATCTTAATCCCCAGTTGGACGTGCAGACGACTTGATGATCAGGCCACCCGAATGTGAGGTGGCCTTTTGTTAGTGAGTGAGGGCTATCATCAGGCTAAGAAACGCGGCGATGCTGCCCCCAAGGCCGATGATCCAGTAAAAACCCTTGGCCCCTCGTTTCAGTGGGATGCGAAAGTAGAGCAGCAAGGCCCACCAACCCAGTGCCAGCAGCAGGGGAATAAGAAACATTCGAGTCATAATGTCCTCGCTGTTATTCTGTTGACCCGGGATCACTCAACAGGATGGATGGTGCAATGACGCAACTACAGATTACCGCATTCGGAGGCCCTTCGGTACTCATGCTCACGCCAGCGCCTGCTCAGCCAGCTGGTGCAGGACAGGTGCGGGTGCGCACCTGTTTTGCGGGGGTCAATCCCATCGATGCCAAGACCCGGGCTGGTATCGGCTGGGCGGCAGCCCAGAACAAGGACCAGCTGCCCTGGACGCCGGGTTATGATGTCTCTGGGGTGGTTGAGGCGGTCGGTCCCGGTTGCACGGCGCTGGTCGCGGGGGATCTAGTGTGCGGCATGGTCGGTTTTCCCCTTACCGCCGGTGGCTACAGGGCATCGGTGGTAGCAGGCGAAAGCGAACTGGTCAAGCTTGACGGGGTCAGCCTCCAGCAAGGGGCAGCGTTGCCGCTGGCCGGTCTCACCGCTTGGCAGGGGCTGCTTGAGCATGGTGCTCTCCAGCGTGGCCAGCGGGTGTTGATCCTCGCCGGTGCCGGTGGCGTCGGTCATCTGGCGGTGCAGTTTGCCCGTGCCCATGGCGCCGAGGTGGTGGTCACTGCCAGCCCGGACAACCATGACTTCCTGCATGGGCTGGGGGCGAGCTGGATGGTGGATTACCACGATGCGAACTGGCCAGCCGCGGTGGTGGCAGAGGCCGGTCAGGTCGATCTGGTGCTGGATCTGGTCGGGGGCGAGAGCGGCAAGGCGGCGCTGGCCTGCGTCAAGCAAGGTGGCCGTCTGGTGACGGTGCCCACCATCACCGCCCAGCAGATCAAGGATGCCGGGGCAGCAGCTGGTATCGAGGTGGTCGGCATGCTGGTTCACCCCGACCCGCAGCAGCTTGGCCAGATGTTGATGCTGCTGCGGCAGGGGACGGTGCAGGTCACCGTCGCCGCTGAGTTCGCTCTGGCCGAGGGGGCGCTGGCCCACCAAACCATCGAAGGGGGCCATGTCCGTGGCAAGCTGCTGCTGCGGATGCCTGCGGCCGACGGCTATCCCGCATGAATGAATTAATGGAGATGGGGCTAGGCTGGCTGTTTTTAAGCGCTTTCACCTCCGCGACTTTGCTGCCCGGCAGCTCCGAAGTGCTGCTGGGGGCGATGACGGTGAAGGGGGAGTGGAGCATAGCGAGCCTGCTGCTGTGGGCCACCCTCGGTAATACCCTGGGCTCCATGACCAGCTGGGGGCTCGGTTGGCTCGCTACTTTCAAGAAAAAACCGGAAGATTTTCAAGGCCGTGGTGAACAAAAAGCCTTAGGCTGGCTCACGCGGCACGGCCATTGGTGTCTGCTGGTTAGCTGGATGCCGGTGATCGGCGATGGTTTCTGCCTGTTGGCCGGTTGGCTGCGGTTCTCTTTTTGGCACTCGTTGATCCTGATCGGGCTTGGCAAGTTGCTGCGTTATACCCTGGTACTGTTATTGGCCAGCCAGATCTTCTAGCCATTATGTTGTTACTCACGAGGTTACCGTGAACAAAGTCAGACCGTTAACAATGTTGCTGAGCTTGGCCCTGCCGGTGCTGGCAGCGCCCACTCTGCTTTTTGAACAGGTCAAAGAGGAGGGCAAGCTTGCCATTCCCTACCAGATGTACCAGTTGGATAACGGCCTGACCGTGATCCTGGCCCCTGACCGTTCTGATCCACTGGTTCACCTCGATGTGACCTACCATGTCGGTTCGGCACGGGAGCAGGTGGGCAAGTCCGGTTTTGCCCATTTTTTCGAACACATGATGTTCCAGGGCTCGAAACATGTCGGTGATCAGGCGCATATGCGGATCATCAACGAGGCTGGCGGTGACATGAACGGCACCACCAACAAGGACCGCACCAACTACTACCAAACTGTGCCAGCTAACCAGCTGGAGACGGTGCTGTGGCTCGAGGCGGATCGGATGGGCTTCTTACTCGACGCGGTAAGCCAGAAGAAGTTTGAGATCCAGCGTGCCACCGTCAAGAACGAGCGGGCCCAACGGGTCGACAACCAGCCTTATGGCTTGGTGAGCGAGCGGGTCGGGGAGGCGCTCTATCCCCGTACCCATCCCTACTCCTGGCAACCTATCGGCTATGTGGAAGATCTCGACCGGGTCGATGTGAACGACCTCAAGCAGTTCTTCCTGCGCTGGTATGGCCCTAATAACGCCACCCTGACCCTGGGTGGCGACTTTGACCATAAACAGGCCCTTGCCTGGATCGAGCAGTACTTTGGCGCCATCCCGCGCGGCCCGGATGTAGCTGAGCCAACGCCAGAGCCGGTCAACCTGACTAAAACCCGCTATGTGACGCTCGAAGACAAAGTGCATCTGCCGCTGCTTTATATCAGCTACCCCACCGTCTCCTTGGGCGACCCGCAGGAGCCGGCGCTGGATATGTTTGCCGAGGTGCTCGGTGGCTCAGCCAGCTCGATGCTTCACCAATCGCTGGTGACCACGGGTAAAGCCGTCAGTGTGGGGGCGTCCCACTATTGCGAAGAGCTGGCCTGCACGCTGACGGTCTACGCCTATCCCAACCCGGCACAAAATGGCAGCCTCAAGGCCCTCAAGGGGGAGGTGGACAAGGTGATCGGCGAGTTTGCCCAGCGTGGCCTCAAGCCGGAAGATCTGGATAAGGCGATCGCCAAGTACCGCGCCTCCGCCATTTGGGGGCTCGATAGCGTGTCGGGCAAGGTGAGTCAGCTCGCCATGGGACAAGTGTTCACCCAGGATCCCAACTATCTGTTCAAGGCGCTTGAGGCCACGGCCAAGGTGCAACCGGCACAGGTGAAGGCTGCCTATGACAAATTCATCGCCGGCAAGCCGGCGGTGGTGCTGAGTGTGGTGCCCAAGGGCAAGACGCAGTGGCAGGTCGCTACCCCGAACTTTACCCCCGCCCAGCGGGAGCTGCCGGATTACAGCAAGCATGACGAAGCGCTGGCCGAACGACCGGTAAAAGAGAGTTTCGATCGCAGCGTGCAACCCAAGGCCGGTGAGGCAGTGAGCGTCAAGGTGCCGACCATCTGGCGCGGCAAGCTCGATAAGAACATTGAGATCATCGGCACAGCGAGTGACGAGATCCCTGCAGTCTCCATCATGATTGCCCTGCCGGGCGGCATTCGTGCTGAGGATAAGGGGCAACTGGGGCTGGCCAATCTGACCGCCGCCATGATGGGGCAGGGCACGGTGCGCCTCACTGAAGCCCAGCTCAGCGACGAGTTGCAAAAGCTGGGATCACGCATCGATGTCGCCAGCGCTCAGTACAACAACCTCGTTACCATCAGCGCCCTGGCGGACAAGCTGCCCCAGACGCTGGCGCTGGTGCGCGAGGTGCTGGCGCAGCCTGGCATGCGCGAGGCAGACTTCGAGCGGGTCAAGGCGCAGCAGTTGCAAGGGATGCAGCAGGCCCAACAGCAGCCCGAGTGGCTGGCCGGGCAGGCGTTTCGCGAGCTGGTCTACGGCAAGCAGAACCGCCTCGGTCAACCCGCTGACGGGGTGCCAGCCGATGTGGCCAAGCTGACGCTGGCGGAGGTGAAGCAGTTCTATCAGGCCTACTACAACCCCAGTAACGCCAAAGTGGTGGTGACCGGTGATGTGGGCCAGAAGCAGATCGAGGAGCAACTTGGCTTTCTGACCGAGTGGCAGGGGGCAACGCCGACCCTGGGGGATCTCAAGCTCAAGGGTCAGCAGGCCAAGCCGGGCATCTATCTGGTGGACAAGCCGGGGGCGCCCCAGTCGGTGATCCGCATTGGCCGCCGCGCCATGGCATTTGATACCACCGGGGAGTACTTCACTGCCGGGCTGATGAACTTCAATCTGGGTGGCAATTTCAATAGTCGCATCAACCTCAACCTGCGGGAAGACAAGGGCTACACCTATGGCGCCAGTTCCGGTTTTTCCGCCAACCGCGAGGTGGGCACCTTCGCCACCGGTGCCAATGTGCGAGCCGACGCGACCGTCGATGCCATTCGCCAGTTCCTCAATGAGCTCGATAACTACCGTGCGAGCGGCCCGACCCCCGTTGAGTTAGCTTATATGCGCAGCGCCGTCTCTCAGCAGGATGCCCTCTCGTACGAGACCCTGGGTCAGAAGGCCGGCTTCTTGTTACAGATGGTGATGTATGACCTGACCCCGGACTATGTGCAGGCCCAGAGCAAGCTGATCAAGACGGTATCGCCTGAGTCGCTCAAAGCCAGTGCGGCCCGCTGGCTCAACCCGGCCGAGATGGTTATCGTGGTGGTGGGAGACAAGCAAAAGCTTGAAAAACCCCTGCAGGAGCTTCATCTTCCCATCTATCCGCTACAGTTGCCCTGATCGGCACTTCATCACATTAGAGCCGCCCCGGCTGGGGCGGCCGCACATGAGTTGTGAATATGACTACGACAAGCCTGTCACTCACCGAGTTGCTGAGCGCACTGGGATCACCTGCGCGAGTCACTGCACTCAAGGGGATCCGGCGCGGGATCGAGCGTGAATGTCTGCGCATCACCCCGGATGGCCGACTCGCCCAGAGTGACCATCCCCGGGCGCTGGGTTCGGCGCTGACCCATGCCAATATCACCACGGATTACTCCGAGAGCCTGCTGGAGTTCATCACCCCGGCCACCGACTCCATCGATAGCTTGATGGAGCAGCTCAATGATATTCATCACCATGTGCTGCAACAGCTCGGCGATGAACGCATTTGGCCGCTCTCCATGCCCTGCTTTGTCGGTGGCGAAGAGAGCATTCGGCTGGCCCAATACGGCAGCTCCAACATTGGCAAGATGAAGACCCTCTACCGGCAGGGTTTGAAAAACCGCTATGGCAGCCTGATGCAGGTGATCGCCGGGGTGCATTTTAACTTTTCGATGCCCGACAGCTTCTGGAGCGAGTGGCAGGAGCTGGAGGGTGTCGGCTGCTGTAGCCAGCGCTTTATCTCCGACAAGTACATGGGGCTTATTCGTAACGTCTATCGCTTTGGTTGGCTGGTGCCCTATCTGTTTGGCGCATCGCCGGCCATCTGCGAATCTTTCCTCAAAGGGCGCCAGAGCAAGCTGCCATTTGAGAAAACCGGCAAGGGCACCCTCTATCTGCCTTATGCCACCGCCCTGCGTCTGTCTGATCTGGGTTACACCAACAGCGCCCAGGCGGGGCTTAAGATCAGCCACGACAACCTGCCGGCTTATGTCAGTAGCCTGCGCCGCGCCATCAACACCCATGATCCCGAGTTTGCCAAGATCGGGGTCAAGGTGGATGGGGAGTATCGTCAGCTCAACGACAACGTGTTGCAGCTGGAGAATGAGCTCTACGCCCCGATCCGGCCCAAGCGCACCCCGCGCAGTGGCGAGAAACCCTCCGATGCGTTGGCGCAGCGCGGTATCGAATATATCGAGCTGCGTACTGTGGATATCAATCCTTTCACTCCCCTGGGGCTGGATGCCGAGCAGATCCGCTTCTTCGATCTGTTTCTGGTCTGGTGCCTGCTGCGCCCCTCTCCGGTGTTGAGTGACGAGGAGATTGCCCGCAACCGCCGCAACCAGAATAAGGTGGTGCTGGAAGGACGTCGCCCCGGCCTTGAGCTGGAGGATGAGCAGGGCAATGAGATTGGCCTGAAAGAATACGGGCTCAAGCTGTTCGACGAGCTGGCCGAGGTGGCGGTGCTGCTGGATCGCTGCTGCGGTCGCAACCGTTATCCTGAGACCCTGGCGATGCATCGCGAGAAGCTACTTCATCCCGAGCTCACCTACTCCGCCCGCATGCTCAAAGATCTGCTGGAGAGTGGTAAAGACAACGGCTGCTTTGGCGACAAACTCGCAACCCGCTACCGGGAGGCGCTGTTGGCGGGCGAGCTGCAGTACTGGGACGAGGCCTACTTTGCCGGGGAGGCAAAAGATTCGCTGGCCAAGCAGCGTGAACGTGAGCGCGGCGACAGCCTGTCGTTTGATGATTTCCTCACGGACTACTTCGCAACCGGTCACCCCCCCGCCTGATCGCGGGCACGCGCCAACAACCGCGCCCAAAAAAAGCCGCTCACTGTCACGTGAGCGGCTTTTTTATTGCGATTAACCGAGGGTGTTATCAGCCCTGGCTGTGCTCAGCCAAGGCCCTGCTTGGTTATACGTGATTATACATGGCCTCGATTTCGCGCTGGTACTTGGCCTCGATGATCTTGCGGCGCAGCTTCATAGTGGGGGTGATTTCCCCTAACTCCATGGAGAAGGCGCTCGGCAGCAGGGTGAACTTCTTGACCTGCTCGAACTTGGCCAGCTCTTTTTGCAACTCTGCGATGCGGGTATCGAAGAACTCCATTACCCGGGAGTGGCGCAGCAGCTCGGTCTTGCACTGGTACTGCAGATTGATGGAGCGGGCGTACTCTTCCAGCGCCTCGAAGCAGGGGACGATCAGCGCCGAAACAAAGTGGCGGGCATCGGCGACGATGGCAATCTGCTCGATGAAGCGATCCTTGCCGATGGCGCCTTCCACCACCTGTGGGGCCACGTACTTGCCGTTGGAGGTCTTCATCAGCTCTTTCAGCCGCTCGGTGAAGTAGATATTGCCTTGGCTGTCGAGCTCGCCGGCATCGCCGGTGCGCAGGAAGCCATCCTCGGTCATCACGTCGGCAGTGGCTTGTGGCTTGTTGTAGTAGCCACGCATCACAGTGGGCGAGCGCACCAGCAACTCGTTGTTCTCCCCCAGCTTCACTTCTATGCCGTTCAGCACTGTACCGATGGAGCCCAGCTTGAACTGGCTGTCTTCGTAACAGCAGACGGTGGCGGTGGTCTCGGTCATGCCGTAGCCATATTTGAGGTTGAGCCCCATGGCCTGGAAGAAGAGGTTCACATCGTCGGCCAGACGGGCGCCGGCTACTGGCAGGAAGCGGGTGCGACCACCAAAGCGGGCGCGCAGTTTGCGAAACACCAGCCGCTCGGCCAGCCACAGTTGGGCATGGAGCGCAAGAGATGCTGACTTGCCAGCCTGGCCGGTGGCCACCATCTGTTTGCCCACTCGGGTAGCCCAGCCAAACAGGGCACGCCGCAAGGCGGGGGCTTGGGCGACTTTGGCCTGGATCATGGCATAGGCCTTCTCGTAGAGGCGTGGTACGGCGCACATCACAGTCGGTTGTACCTCGCCAATCACCTCCATCACCTTCTGCGGATCGCGGATATAGACGTTCTCGCTGCCGCAATACAGCACGTAGAAGCTCCAGACCCGTTCAAAAACATGGCTCAGGGGCAGCATGCAGAGCGACACATCCTGTTCGTTCAAATCGAGGCGGCTGTTGTGCATCTCGAAACAGGCCGCGATGTTGGCGAAATCGAGCATGACCCCTTTGGGCTCGCCGGTGGTGCCGGAGGTATAGATCAGGGTTAACAGATCATCCATCCGGTACTGGCTTTCCCGCACCCGCAGCTCTTGCTCGCTAGGCTGGTGGTTACCGGAGACCAGAAACGTCTGAAAATGGCTCGCTTGCGGGCAGCCGCGCAGGTTGACACTGCCGTCGAGGGCAATGATTTGACGGATCTCACCGGCTTGCAGCAGGGTCAGCGCCTGATCGAACTGGGCCTGTTCCCCGACGAACAGGATGCCAATTTTGGCATCGCGCACAATGTAGCGGACTTGATCCACGGTACTGGTGGGATAGATGGGTACGCTAACACCGCGGGCGGCCAGAATGCCGAGATCAGCCTGGGTCCACTCTGGCATGTTGCGGGCGTAGATGCCGACCATCTCGGTCGGTTGGTGGCCAGTACGGATCAGTGCCTGGGCGCAGTAATCCATGGCCTGACCCAGAGTGCGCCAGCCGATAGCGCGCCATTGACCATCCTGCTGAACCCGCAGGGCAGCCTTGTTGCCCAGTTGGGCAATACGTTCACGCATCAGTCGAACCAGATGAAGCTTCGGCATCACTTAAACATCCTTTAATTACAGTTGTACGCCGGTTAAGGCACTAAAAGTCTGGGTAGAGTTTAAACTCCAACATTACAGCTTACAAGTGTTCGCCGTTTATCCTGGATCACAAACAGGGTAAATAGTGGTTTTTTCACTCAGAGGATTGGCTGGTGCTCACCCAAAATAGAGGGAGGGCAGGCAGCGCTATCTATAGCCGTGGTGGCGGTTTTGTTGCTTGAGCGAGGGCCCCGCCACCCTGATGGGCGGGGCGTATGCAGCAGCGGGCAAGGGGGATGGGGATCAGCTGAAATCGAATAACCGTGACATCAGTACGGCATCTTCCCGGTCACTGCCGGTGCCGTAGTAGTCAGCGCGGCGGCAATATTCAGCAAAGCCGGCCTGTTCATACAGCGCGATCGCCCGTTGATTGCCGGCGCGCACCTCGAGAAACCAGGCCTCTGCCCCAGCTTGCTTGCTGCGGGCCAGATAGGCTTGCAGCAGTGCGCGTCCCAGCCCCTTGCCCTGAAAGTCGGGGTGAACGCAGATGTTCATCAGCGAGCTGTCACCCGCCACCAGATCCGAGATATAGAAGCCCGCCGGGCGTCCTTCGATCAGCATAGCGCCATTGAGATAGCGGGGGCCGAAGCAGGAGAGCAGGTTAGCCTGGCTCCACGGCTCCGGGTGCGCGGCTTGTTCAATGGGGTAGATAAGTTCGAAATCAGTCTCGAGCAGGGGACGAAACGCAGGCATAAGGGCTCCGGATTGCGGGATAAAAAGCGTTATAGATACCAAGCACGGTGGATGGCACTGGCAAAAAAAGCAGCGTGATGCCAAATACCAGGGGCGGCATCCAGGGTTATGCTGGCGTGACGCCATGCTGGCGTAGCTGTTGCCACAGGGCTCGCTTTTGCGCCGCGCTTGGGGTGAGCGGGCAGATCAGTGCATCTGGCCAGCGGGGATCGGCCTGGGTCAACCAGAGCAGGGGACTTTGGTCTGTCGCTGGCATGGCGGTGGTGGGTAGCGCCTTGAGTAGCGTCACTTCATCGGGCGCGATGCCCAGTAGCTGGCAGAGATCGCCCAGCAGTGGCTGGGCGGGCAGTTGGGGCGTCAGCAACCAAAGCTTGCCATCTGGCCATGATCCTTTACCGGTCGGTATGGCGACTGTGACCGGGTCGTTGTGGTCGGGGGCAGTACCGAGCAGCGCCGGACGGCGCAGTTGCCAGCATTGGATACCCATGCGGGCCAACATATTCTGGCGGAGGGGATCTTGCATTGGCTCTGATTCACTCTTGATCTGGGTTGGGGAAAAAGCTGGTGCGAAGAGTACACTCGAACGCTGTCAGCTGCACCTGTTGCCCATGGTGTTGAGCTCAAATTGATGATTTATAAGTCAGGGCCCTTTTCGAGCGTGCAATAATTCCCGCTTTAACATAAAAATAACAACCTGGTGGGTGAGCGATATGCTGGCGAACCCATCCATGGCCCATGGTTCCATTTTTCGTTCAGCTTCGGAATGTCTATATGTCACTATCTTTGCATTCATCCGCTCGCCTTGCTCCTATTCATGAGCGGCTCCCGGCCCTGTTAGGCGCACTCGGGGAGGGGCTCTATGAGCGCCAGGATGCCTTGCGTCTTGGTTTGTTGGCTGCCCTCAGCGGTGAGAGCCTGTTTTTGTTGGGCCCACCGGGTATTGCCAAGAGCCTGATTGCCCGCCGTCTCAAGCTGGCATTTCATGATGCACGTCATTTCGAATATCTGATGACCCGCTTTAGCACCCCGGAAGAGGTGTTTGGTCCTCTCTCCATTCAGGCACTCAAAGAGGAGGGAAAATATCAGCGCTTGACGGCGGGCTATCTGCCTCAGGCCGAGGTGGTGTTTCTCGACGAAATTTGGAAGGCGGGGCCCGCTATCCTCAATACCCTGCTGATGGCGATTAACGAACGGCTGTTTCGTAATGGTGATGAGATCCTGCCTATTCCCATGCGCTTGCTGATCAGTGCATCTAACGAACTGCCCGCACCCGATAGCGGGTTGGAAGCGCTCTATGACCGGATGCTGGTGCGGGTGTGGATGGATCGGGTGCAAGAGAAGGCTAACTTTCAAGCCATGTTGGCCAGTGACGGGACAGCCTTGCATCATCTTTTGCCCACCTTGCAGATCCAGGCGGATGAATATCTGCGCTGGCAGGAACAGATAGAGCAGATTGCCCTGCCGGGCGAGGTGTTCGAGTTAATCTATTCATTGCGATTAAGGCTTGACCATTTACCGGGCGAGCCTTGCTATGTGTCTGATCGACGTTGGAAAAAAGCGGTGCGTCTGTGCAAGGCCAGTGCCTTTTTCCATGGTCGTAGCGAGGTTGCACCGCTGGATCTGCTGCTGCTCAAAGATTGTTTCTGGCACAACGGCGAGAGTCGTCACGCCTTGCTTGAGTTGATGGAAGAGTTCGCCCGGTTGCACTGTTACCAGCAGCAAGGGCTGATAGCCCGCCATCTGGCCATCACCAGTGAGTTGCAAGCCTTGCAACAGGAGATCAGCACCAGACTGGCCCTCAAGGTTGCGCCGGCAAAGGGACTGTTTGGCCGTCAGGGTAAGGGGTGGCAGCCGCAATTGGCGGAGGCCAAAAAACAGGGGCTGCGTGGCTTGCAGGTACATCTGCATCTGTTGATTCCAGCCAAGCTGAACCCGCAGGAGCCGGAGTTACTGGTCCAGACGCTGGAATGTGACCAGGTGGTGCTCAACCATTGGCAATTCAGTGGCGAAAAAGTGCTGTTTCATCCTCTGGAAAGCAAGGGTGGAGTGACGCTGGAGCTGGAGTGTGATAGCCAGCGGCGACTGCATATGCTGGATAGTCAGCGCCGACCAATTGCGCTGATCCTGGTGCGGCGGGAGCCTTTACCCGGGTTGATCAGTGCCCCCTGGTATCAGACGTTGACCCGACTTAACGAACAGTTGGCGGCGGTGCGGTTTGAACTGCGGCGCCAGCGTCAACGTTTCGACGGTCATCAACCTCATCTGTTCCTGGATGCCCAGTGGCTGACGATGGTGGAAGAGGGGTTCTTTACCTTGGAGCGAGATATAGTGCTCACCACCGAGTTGCTCGCTCAATGGCAGTCTCGCTTACCCATGCTATGCGGAGAACAAGCCTAAATGCTGGAGATTGGCACCATGAGTGCCTTATTGGCCATCGCGGAAGGAGAGGTGGTTGCCGAGGTGGTGGTTGCACTGCTGGCCAGTACCCAAGTGGCCCGGGTGATCCGGATGGGGCGAGCACAGGGGCGGGCCATTAAAAAGCAGCTTAAGCAGTGGCAGCACCAGGTCAACGACACCATCGCCGAGACGCCGGTGCCAGTCGCCTTGGAGCAGGAATTTCTGCTTTACCAGCGTGTTGTATCGCTCAAGCTCAGTGAGTTGGTGGTCACACTGCCAACCTTGGTCAGTACCTTGGCCGAGGGCAGTGATTTTGCCGATGAAGGCCGCCAACTGGCTCATCAACTGGTCGCGCACCCCACCGAGGGGGGGCGACGGTTATTGTTGGAAAAATGGCGTACCAGTCTGATCTGTGCCTTGTTGCGCTTGCAGCAAGAGTTGGCAGAAGCTGAACGGGCCCGGTTGCAGCAGGAGCTGGAAGCACAAATTGGCGCCAGTGAAGAGCTGGAACAGGTACTCGATCCCCAGCATCGCAGCGCGGGTGGCCTGTGGAATCTGGCGCAGGGTCAGTGGCAACCTGCGTCGCTGGTGTTGATCCGTCAATATGCAGCCATGCTGCGCAAAGAGCCGATACTGCAAGAGATTGCCAACAGCCTGGGGCGTAGCCTGCATGATGATGAGCAAGTCCCGCGCCAGCAGCCCCCCCAGCCGGTACAGGTGCAGCAGCAGGTACTCAGTGATGAGGTGCCCGATGATCTGGTGGGCATCCATCAGGGCAATGACTTGATGCGGATGTTGCCCAGCGAGTCGGTCATGTTGGGCATCCCTGAGTTGGAACTGGAATTCTATCGCCGCTATTTGGAGCGCCGACTGCTCAGTTATCAAACCAAGGGAACCTTGCCTCG
>JBOFSK010000369.1:0-13775 GCA_051651505.1 Aeromonas sp. | reverse complement strand
CACAGGGCCAACCAGTGTAACCCTCTTTACATCAACTGCTTATAGCCAATTATGCTGGGTTATTACGGCGCGAGAGCCGCTCGCCCATGGCCGCCGAGTGAATAGCACCAGACATAAAAAAGGGATGCAATGGCATCCCTTTTATTGGCGACGTTATTTAAGGTCGCAGACTTATCCGCCAGATCAGATCCCCTGACGGGCTTCCTGCATCAGCAGGCGCATATCGCTCACGGCCTTGGCCAGACCGTCGAAGGCGGCGCGGCCGATGATGGCGTGGCCGATGTTGAGCTCATAGAGCTCGGGGATGGCGGCAATGGCCTTGACGTTGTGATAATGCAGGCCGTGACCGGCATTGACCTTGAGCCCCTTGCCAGCGGCATAGGAGGCACCAACAGCGATACGCTTGAACTCGGCGTTACGCTCGGTATCTGTGGTGGCATCGGCGTAACGGCCGGTGTGGATCTCGATAAAGGGGGCGCCACTCGCAGCTGCCGCATCGATCTGAATGGGATCGGCATCGATAAACAGGGAAACTTGCGCCCCGACGGCAGCAAGACGGGCAACGGCATCAGTGACTTTATCCAGCTGACCAGCCACATCCAGGCCACCCTCGGTGGTCACTTCGCTGCGCTTCTCCGGCACCAAGCAGACGAACTGCGGCTTGATGCGACAAGCGATGCCGATCATCTCTTCGGTCACCGCCATCTCCAAATTCATTCTGGTCTGGATGGTCTGGCGCAAGATCGCCACGTCACGGTCGGTGATGTGACGGCGATCTTCGCGCAAGTGAACGGTAATACCATCGGCACCGGCCTGCTCGGCCACAAAGGCAGCCTGTACCGGATCCGGGTACTGGGTGCCACGGGCATTGCGCAGGGTGGCAATATGGTCAATGTTCACACCCAGATAGATTTCACTCATTAACAGCTCCTTGAAACTCTTCATCTGTTGACTGCGCGGCTACCGCGCGGATATCCGTATATCACCTAGGTTCGATTAGCACAGCGTAATCGCGCGTCGTTAACCCTCTTACCGTGTCAGGTAACACCGCAAGACGGCTAACCCAGGCGACTTCGTCGTTTTAAAAACAGCTCCCGACTCTTTAACTGACGCTTGCCAAGATAAGGCTGAAGGGCCAATCGACTGAAACGTTTGGCCGCCTGTAGCACAGCAGGGGGATCAAAGCGCCCTTCGGCGAACGCCAGCAGGTGGGCACCGAGAAACAGGGTACGGGGATCCGGCGCCCGCTCGCAAGCAACAAAGCCCAATTCACGCTCGAAGCCATAGAGCAGGGTCGGCTCGATGGGCGACTCATCATCTGCCGTGTATGCGAAATCCACCGCATAACCCAGCGCCTGCAGCAGCAGGAACTCAAAGCGGCGCAGGGGCAGCTCCGGGGTCTCGCCATCGGCCAGCGCCATGATGGCACGGGCATAGGCGTCAAACACCTCGGGGAACGGGGTATGGGCTTCCAGCAGGTAGTAAACCAGCTCGTTGAGATAGAGGCCGTAGAAGAGGCGATCGCCACCGAGCCGCAGGGAGTGATCCGGGCATTCAACCTGGGTAAGGTTCTTGAGATCCCCCTTGCCACGCCAAGCGATGGTGAGCAGGGTAAAGGGTTGTAGCAGCCCCTTGAGTGGGGAGCGTGGCCCGCGAGAACCGCGAGCCACCAGGGTAAAACGGCCACTATCCTGGGTGAATACCTCGACCAGCTGGCTGGTCTCCCGATAGGGCCGACTGTGGATGACGAAAGCCGGACTCAGCAATCGTTCAGCGCCACGCAATCATAACCACTTAGTCGTCACCGTAGCCGAGACTACGCAAGGCGCGCTCATCATCAGCCCAGCCAGATTTGACCTTGACCCACAGCTCGAGGTGCACCTTGTTTTGGAACAGCCGTTCCATATCGAGGCGCGCTTCGGTACCGATCGTCTTGATCTTCTCGCCCTTGTTGCCGATGACCATCTTCTTCTGGCCATCACGCTCCACCAAAATCAGACCGTGAATATGGTAAAGGCCGTTCTCTTCCACCTTGAAGCGTTCGATCTCCACCGTCACCGAGTAGGGCAGCTCCTCACCGGTGAATCGCATCAGCTTCTCACGGATGATTTCGGAAGCCATAAAGCGGGACGAGCGGTCGGTCACGTAATCTTCCGGGAAGAAGTGGTCATTCTCCGGCAACAGATCCTTGGCCCACTCGCGGATCTTCTCGATGTTGGTGCCCTTTTCAGCACTGATCGGCAAGATATGCGCAAAGTTCATCTGCTGACCTAACCAGCCAAGGTGAGGTAACAAATCTTCTTTCTCTTTGACGTTGTCAATCTTGTTGACCGCCAACACCACAGGGCAAGGCAGGTGGCGCAACTTGCCAAGCACCATCTCGTCATCCTTGGTCCAGTGGGTACCATCGACCATGAACACCACCATGGCCACATCGCCTAGCGAGCTGGTGGCAGCACGGTTCATCAAGCGGTTAATGGCCCGTTTCTCTTCGATGTGCAGGCCTGGCGTATCCACATAGATGGTCTGGTAGTTATCCTCGGTATCGATCCCCAAAATCCGGTGGCGGGTGGTCTGGGGTTTCTTCGAGGTAATACTGACCTTCTGGCCAAGCAATTTGTTAAGCAGGGTGGACTTGCCCACGTTGGGGCGGCCCACGATGGCGACAAAGCCGCAATAAGTAGTGTCTGTCATGACAGTTTTTCCAGTGCTTGCTGCGCAGCAGCCTGTTCGGCCTTGCGACGGCTACTGCCGACCCCTTTGAGCGGACCATCCAGACCTTCGACCTCACAATGGACGGTGAATTCCTGGTTGTGGGCCTCACCCTTGACGTTAGTCACTGTGTAGGTCGGCAGAGATTTACGGCTTCCCTGCAAAATTTCTTGTAGACGGGTCTTGGGATCTTTCTGCTCGATGCCAGGACGGATCTCGTCCAGACGACTGGCGTACCAGTTCAGCAGCAGCACCCGCACCACTTCAAGATCAGTATCCAGATAGACGGCACCAATCACTGCCTCGACCGTATCGGCTAAAATGGATTCTCGGCGAAAACCACCGCTCTTGAGTTCACCAGGCCCGAGGATCAGGTGATCCCCAAGGTCAAACTCCCGACCCAGTTCAGCCAGGGTTTTCTCGCGCACCAAGGTAGCGCGCATCCGGCTCAGATCCCCTTCTGCCGCTTGCGGGAAGCGGTGGAACAGCGCATCCGCAATCACCAAACTCAAAATCGAGTCCCCCAGGAATTCCAGGCGCTCATTATGACGGGAGCCGGCGCTACGGTGTGTCAGTGCCCGGGTCAGCAGCTCTTTATCCTGAAAGACATGCCCGAGATGGGACTGTAGTCTGTTCATTTTGATATTCATTTACTTGATTCCGCCAATGCGGTTGAAGCGCACCCCTGTCGGTACCCAACTTGGCAGCAGGGAGCCTTCTTCGCGCTCAAATTCAAAACTTATCCAGATAGCGACCGCCTTACCCACCAGATTCTGCTCGGGCACAAAGCCCCAGAAACGACTGTCGGTACTGTTGTCACGGTTGTCGCCCATGACAAAATACTGTCCTTCTGGAACTACCCACTCATCGGGATAGGTGCCTGGCTGGCGATAATAACGATCCACCATGTCGGGCATCAGCGGATTACGAAGCGTTTGGTGAGAAATATTTCCCAACTGCTCCGTAAAACGGTCAAGGGGGATCCCCATCTGGGTAAATTCGCCTCTTTGTTCAAACTTGATGTCGAGCTTGGTGAAGCCCGGGCACGTTTTCCCTTCCTGCTCCTCACCACCCGGTTCAACGCAGCGCGGCCGGATCATCAGCTCTTTATTGCGATAGATGATCCGATCACCCGGCATACCGACCACCCGCTTGATATAGTCAACCCGCGGCTCAAGGGGATACTTGAACACGATCGAGTCACCACGCTCAGGGGAGCCGGTCTCGAGGAACTTGGTGTTGGTCACTGGATCCCGCAGACCGTAGGCAAATTTTTCCACCAGAATAAAGTCGCCCACCAACAGGGTGGGCATCATGGATCCTGACGGGATCTGGAACGGTTCGAACATGAAGGAGCGCAGCACCAGCACAAAGGTGATGACCGGGAAGATCCCGGCCGTCTGCTCAATCCAGACCGGCACGGGAGCAACCTTGGCCAGGGTCTTCTCATCCAGGTGAGCGCCACCATGGGCACGGGCTACAGCGATCTTGGCTGCTCGTTGTTTGGACCAGATCATCTTGTCCAGACACCAGATAACACCAGTGATCGCGCAGACCACCACCAGGATCAGGGAAAACGTGCTTGCCATCGACTATTAGTCCTTTCCGACGTGGAGAATCGCGAGGAAGGCTTCCTGCGGCACGTCGACACGGCCGACGGACTTCATCCGCTTCTTACCTTCTTTCTGCTTGTTCAGCAGCTTCTTCTTCCGACTCACGTCACCCCCGTAGCACTTGGCGGTCACGTCTTTACGCAACGCCTTGACGGTACTGCGAGCAATAATCTGGTTGCCGATAGATGCCTGAATGGCAATATCGAACATCTGACGGGGGATCAGCTCACGCATCTTTTCAACCACTTGGCGACCGCGATACTGGGCGTTCTCCTTGTGGGTGATAATAGCCAGCGCATCGACGCGCTCACCGTTGATCATGATGTCCAGACGCACCATGTCAGAGGTTTCAAAGTGCTTGAAGCCGTAATCCAGTGACGCGTAGCCCCGACTGGTGGATTTGAGGCGGTCGAAGAAGTCGAGCACCACTTCTGCCATCGGAATTTCGTAGGTCAAGGCCACCTGATTGCCGTGATAGACCATGTTGGTCTGCACGCCCCGCTTCTCGATACAAAGGGTGATGACGTTACCCATGTACTCTTGTGGCAGCAGGATGTTGCACTCGGCGATCGGCTCACGCATCTCTTTGATGTTGTTAACCGGCGGCATCGCAGACGGGCTGTCGATGTGGATGGTTTCGCCACTGTTTAACTCAATCTCATACACCACGGTCGGCGCTGTGGTGATCAGGTCCAGATCGTATTCGCGCTCCAGACGCTCCTGAATGATCTCCATGTGCAGCATCCCGAGGAAGCCACAACGGAAACCAAAGCCCAATGCCGTTGAGCTCTCCGGTTCGAAGAACAGGGAAGCATCATTAAGCGACAGCTTATCGAGGGCATCACGGAATGACTCGTAGTCATCACTGGAGATCGGGAACAGACCGGCATAAACCTGCGGTTTCACCTTCTTGAAGCCTGCCAGCGCGGTTTCGGCACCGTTTTTCGCCTGCGTCAGGGTATCGCCTACCGGCGCACCGTGGATGTCCTTGATACCGCAGACAACCCAACCTACCTCTCCGCAACCCAGCCCTTGCGTATCCACCTGCTTGGGAGTGAAGATACCGATACGATCGACACCCCACACCTGACCGGTACTCATCACCTTGATCTTGTCATTCTTCTTCAGGGAGCCATTTTTGACTCGCACCAAAGATACAACACCCAGATAAGAGTCAAACCAGGAGTCGATGATCAGCGCCTGCAGCGGGGCATCCGGATCACCTTCTGGCGCAGGGATGCGCGCCACGATCTCTTCGAGTACCAGATCCACGCCGAGGCCGGTTTTGGCGGAGCAGCGCACTGCTTCCATCGCGTCGATACCGACGATATCTTCGATCTCTTCGGCAACCCGCTCAGGTTCTGCGGCCGGCAAGTCAATCTTGTTCAGCACTGGCACCACTTCCAGATTCATTTCCATGGCGGTGTAGCAGTTGGCCAGAGTCTGTGCCTCAACCCCCTGGCCGGCATCCACCACCAGCAGCGCCCCTTCACAGGCCGCCAACGAGCGAGAGACTTCGTAGGAGAAATCTACGTGGCCCGGGGTGTCGATAAAGTTCAGCTGATAGGTGTTACCGTCTTGTGCCTGGTAGTTCAGGGTCACACTCTGTGCTTTGATGGTAATGCCGCGCTCGCGCTCCAAATCCATGGAGTCAAGCACCTGAGCCTGCATCTCGCGGGAGGATAAACCACCGCAAGTCTGGATCAGACGGTCCGACAAGGTCGATTTACCGTGGTCGATGTGCGCAATAATCGAAAAGTTACGAATGTATTTCATCGAGCAAGAGTCACTCAAAATTAGTTAAGGTCGGTTATGAAGGCGCGATTTTACTGGATAACCTAGCTGACGGCCATGCTTTAGTCGCCAGCCCCGGTGAAATAGCGCCGGTTACATGTTGCATGGGTCAAGGCAGGATGCGCGCAGGCACCACCACGCCGAGCATTTGTGGGCCATAGCGCCCCTGATCTAACCGGTTGGAAAAATAACGCACCAGCCAAAAACCAAGCACGCCCCCCAGCAGACAGCAGAGAATGGTGATCCCCTCCCCTCCCAAGAGCAGTGGCGCGAGCCAAAGCTGCCCCAGCAAGGCCCCTGCCAGCAGGCAAAACAGCGGCAAAACGTAGACCAGCGCCGCCCCGCGCAGCAGGCTCTGCTGCGGGATGCCTAGCCGGATTTGCTGACCTACCCGCACCTGGGTGGTCATTTTGACCCGCAAACGCTGTGCGCTAATGGGAAATGCCTTGGCCACGGTGCCTGTGCCACAGTTAGACTGTTGCTGGCAACCACTGCAGGCCGAGCGCCGCTCGCACACCACCCAAGCATGCTCACCCTCAATAGCCACGACCGTTGCCAGCTCTTCACTCATTTGATCCACGGCCACACCTCGGACTCAATACATTAATCAATCCATTACCAGGGTCTTTGTTCCCCCCAGGCTGACAGCTCTCGGCCAGCCGACCTTACGGCATTGCTTGGTGGCGGGCCAACGGCTGGACTGACTCGGCAATTCGCTTGGCCGTCTCGGCGGGTACTTCACCCACCACGGTAATCTCGACCCCGGCATCGTTAACATAGCTCACCAACGAGGTCGCCCCTTGGCGGATCAGCTGTTGGCGTACCACCTGCTTGGGATCAACACGAGAAACATAAACGGAGATATCCACCAAGCCGTCGGAGAACATCATATAATCCACCGGCATATTGGTGGTCACCAACTGATGGCGGTCTTGTGACTGTACCTTAAAGCCATCGGGTAACCAGGAAATATGCCAGTTCAGCACTTGCTGTGGTGCCGGATAGGCATCTTCAAGCGCCAATGGTGAGGGCTGTTCGCTGTTGGCCAACGCCATCAGCCAAGGGGCTGTGCTGCGCTGCAGCTCAAGATCGACCCCCAGTACCTGCTCCACCAGATTGCCTTCCCGCTCCACCATGTCTATCCGCAGCAGCAGCTTGCTCTGCTCATCGATCCACAGCACAAAGCCATACCTGTCTGCTTCTTTGGGGACCAGCCGGACCACTTGCGCTACCATCCCGGCCACCCGACTGCGTCCGGCCAATACAGGATCATAGCTCTTTAATACCTGCGCCAACGGCATCGCCACCAAGGTCGACCAGATGCCGGGGAACCGGGCATTTTTCAAGGTATAGGGCTCGTGGCTATTTTCGAAGAAGGTGTACTCATCATGACGTTGCAGATACTCAATCGCCTTGCCATCGAGGTAACTGAGATGAGCGACCTCCTTACCATTGATGACCCCATGACTGATACGAATAGGCTCAAGACGCCCCTGACGGGCCTTGACCATGGATAACTCGAAGCTTTGCTGCTGCACGGCACTCTGCATTTGCTGCAACAAGGCCTCGGCCGACTTATCGTCGGCCGAGGCCTTGGTTGTGATCAGCAAAAAAGAGGCCAGCAAAATACGGCTGGACTGGCGCACGATGGGATCCCTGACAATGCGTTATGGTTGAATCTGTCTGTCTTGCAACAAGCGCTGCTGCAACTGATGGTCACGCAAGAAGGCGTTGATCCGCGCCCGCTGCTCTTGCATTTGCTGTTCAGTCAGCCCTTGCTGGGAGGCGCGGCTGCCCTCTTGGGGGTAGTGAACACTCACCGGAGCCGCACTGCCGCCAATCGGAATGGTGTTGAGCACCGGATGGGCGGGAACACCATCTTCGCTCTGATAGTGCTGTACCCCGAAGATAACGGCCGCGGCTACCGACGCAGCAATGGCATACTGACCAAGTTGCTGACCGACCCGTCGCAACAACGGGATCACCTTGGCATGACGCTCAACCACAGGGGCGGGCGTTTCGCCCATGGAGGGAGCAGGGGCCAAAATAGTGGGCTCATCCTCTAGGGCGGCCATGACACTGTCGCTAAAATCCAGTTGTAAATTGACCGGCAGATCACCCCGCATGGCATCGCCGATCAGGTGGTAACGACCCCACGCATCTTGCAAGTCGGGATCCATCTCCAGCTCGCTGAGTACCTTAGCATCAATCAGGTCACCATCCATCAGGGCAGAGATATGCTCTTTTTTTGCCATAAGTTAACCCGTCTTTCCCCAGTTAATTCTCGATCAGAGGTTTTAGCTTTTTGTCGATTGCCTCCCTTGCCCGAAAGATACGGGATCTGACCGTACCCACAGGGCAATCCATAATGTCGGCAATCTCTTCGTAGCTTAACCCTTCCAGTTCACGAAGGGTGATAGCTGTCCTCAGATCTTCCGGCAGGGCCTCTATGGCGGCAAACACTGTACGCTGGATCTCGTCGGTCAGCGCCAGATTTTCAGGCGTTGTCACCTCTTGCAAGGCTTCCCCACCACCATAGGACTCAGCTTCGTTCGCCTCCACGTCACTGCTGGGCGGCCTGCGCCCCTGGGAGGTCAGATAATTCTTCGCCGTATTCACGGCAATACGGTACAACCAGGTATAAAAAGCACTTTCGCCACGGAATGTCGACAATGCCCGATAGGCTTTGATAAAGGCCTCTTGTGCCACATCGGGCACATCACCGGGGTTATTAACATACTTGGCCACCAGGTTGACCACCTTGTGCTGGTATTTTTTTACCAACAGGTTGAATGCTGCTTTATCGCCGCGCTGGACCCGTTCAACCAGCTGTTCGTCCAGTAGATTCTGGTCGCTCATCAGAGCCGTAAAACCCCCATCAGGTTATCGTTCTTCTTTTCCGGCCCTTCCTAAGCGCACAAGTTCAGACAGAAGGGATCAGGGAAAGTTCGCATAAATTGAAAAAAATGTGATGCAGGCTGCATCCTTACCATCCCTTGGGCTACCATGGTGCCAGTTCTTAATCCAGGCCAATGATACTTATGAAAGCAAGTGTTGAATACCTTTGCGATGTACTGATCATTGGCAGCGGTGCCGCTGGTCTGTCCCTCGCGTTGCGATTGGCAGACCACGCCAAAGTGCTGGTTCTGAGCAAGGGGCCCATCAGTGAGGGGGCCACTCTCTATGCGCAAGGAGGCATCGCTGCCGTTTTCGACGAAACCGACAGCATCGAATCCCATGTGAGCGACACGCTCAACGCCGGGGCCGGGTTATGTGACCCGGCCGTGGTAGAGTTCACCGCTCGCCACGCCCGCGAATCTATCCAGTGGCTGATCCAGCAAGGAGTACCCTTCGATCAGGAGGAGAACGCTGCCGGCGAATCTCACTATCACCTGACCCGCGAAGGGGGTCACAGCCATCGCCGTATCTTTCATGCAGCCGACGCCACCGGCAAGGCGATGCAGCTGACCCTGATCGATCAAGTGCTCGCCCACCCCAATATCCAGCTGATGGAGCGGTTTAACGCGGTGGATCTTATCACCACCCGCAAACTCAACCTGCCGGGCAACAAGGTGCTGGGCGCCTATGTCTGGAACCGTAACGCCGAGCAGGTTGAGGTGATCCGCGCCCGCTTCGTGGCACTGGCCACCGGCGGCGCCTCCAAGGTTTATCAGTACACCTCCAACCCGGATGTGAGCTCCGGTGATGGCATTGCCATGGCCTGGCGTGCCGGGTGCCGGGTGGCGAACCTGGAATTCAACCAATTCCACCCCACCAGCCTGTTTCACCCCGATGACCCTAACTTCCTGCTGACCGAAGCGCTGCGCGGAGAAGGGGCCTACCTGCGCCGCCCCGACGGCAGCCGCTTTATGCCGGAATTTGACGAACGGGCCGAGTTGGCACCACGGGATATCGTCGCCCGCGCCATCGATCACGAAATGAAGCGGCTCGGGGCCGACTGCATGTATCTGGATATCAGCCATAAACCGGCCGATTTTATCATCAAGCACTTCCCGACCATCCATGAGCGCTGCCTGGCTGTCGGTATCGACATTACCAAGGAGCCGATGCCCATAGTGCCGGCCGCCCACTATACCTGTGGTGGCGTGATGATCGACAACAATGGCCAGACCGATATTCCCGGCCTCTACGCCATCGGTGAGGTGAGTTATACCGGTCTGCACGGCGCCAACCGGATGGCCTCCAACTCGCTGCTCGAGTGCGTGGTGTATGCCCATCAGGCGGGGGCCGATATCCTGGCCAAACTGCCGATCAGCATAGCGCCACCACCACTGCCGATGTGGGACGAGAGCAAGGTGGATGATTCCGACGAGCAGGTGGTGATCCAACACAACTGGCACGAGCTGCGGCTGATGATGTGGGACTATGTGGGGATAGTGCGCACCAACAAACGCCTGGCCCGCGCCAAGCGCCGCATTGACCTGCTCAAGCAGGAAGTGCAGGAGTACTACGCTAACTTTCGGGTCTCCAACAACTTGCTGGAACTGCGCAATCTGCTGCAAGTAGCGGAGCTTATCGTCAACTGTGCCCTGCAGCGCAAGGAGTCCCGCGGCCTCCACTACAATCTGGATCATCCTGATATGCAGGCGCAGGCTAAACCCACTGTGCTGACCCCGGATCGGGATTAACCCCTCCCCCATCGCACTACCTGGCTGTCAACCTGGCTCCGCTTCGGCGGGGTCTTTTATGTCCCCCTTTCCAGCTTGATTCAGGTAGGACCTGGTAGCGCAATCCTCATCATTGAAATGGCGTATTCAGCCAAACAGCCACCCTTGGGATCGATAACAAGAAAGTACCATAAGGCCTGACACGATAAAGGCCACACCTCCCAACCAGCCACTCCAGATGTGATTACCCTCTATCGCCTGGGAATCAAAAGACGCCTATCCAAAAGTCTAATTGCCCCCTGCCAGCAAAGGTATAAGTTGTTAACAAACCATTAAAAGATCTATTCAAAGGAGTGACAGATGAGCGAGAGCAAGGTCTACCCGGTCAAATCCCATATCAGCAACAACGCCCTGCTGGACAAGGCCGGGTACGAGGCCATGTATCAGGCCTCCATCGACAATCCGGACGCTTTCTGGGGCGAGCAAGGAAACATCATCGACTGGATAAAGCCCTATAGCAAGGTCAAGAACACCTCCTACGATCCGGGTCATGTCTCCATCAAATGGTTTGAAGATGGCCAGCTCAACGTCTCGGCCAACTGCCTCGACCGCCACCTTGCCGAGCGAGGTGACAAGGTCGCCATCATCTGGGAAGGCGACAACCCCGCCGAAGATCGCAAGCTCACTTACCGCGATCTGCACAGCGAAGTGTGCAAATTTGCCAATGTCTTGAAAGCGCAAGGAGTACACCGTGGCGACGTGGTCTGCCTCTATATGCCCATGGTGCCCGAAGCCGCTATCGCCATGCTGGCTTGTACCCGCATCGGTGCGGTACACAGCATCGTCTTCGGCGGCTTCTCACCGGAAGCGCTGGCTGGCCGCATTATCGACTCCGGCGCCTCGATAGTGATCACCGCCGACGAAGGGCTACGTGGTGGCCGCCCGGTACCACTCAAAAGAAATGTGGATGAAGCCCTCACCAACCCGGATACCCAGGTTAACAAGGTGATCGTACTCCAGCGCACCGGCGGCAATGTCGCCTGGCACAATCACCGCGATGTCTGGTGGCATGAAGCAACTGCCGCCGCCAGCAGCGACTGTCCACCCGAAGCGATGAACGCCGAAGATCCGCTGTTTATTCTCTACACCTCCGGGTCCACCGGCAAACCGAAGGGGGTGCTACACACCACCGGCGGCTATCTGGTTTATGCCACCCTCACCTTCAAATATGTGTTCGACTACCACGAGGAAGATATCTACTGGTGTACTGCCGATGTGGGCTGGGTCACCGGCCACTCCTATCTGGTCTATGGCCCGCTCGCCAACGGCGCTACTACCATCATGTTCGAAGGGGTGCCCAACTACCCGGCCACCAACCGGATGAGCCAGGTGGTGGACAAACACCAGGTCACTATCCTCTATACCGCCCCCACCGCCATCCGCGCCTTGATGGCCAAGGGCAACGAAGCGGTCACCGGCACCTCTCGCCAGAGCCTGCGGATCATGGGCTCGGTGGGCGAGCCCATCAACCCAGAAGCCTGGGAGTGGTACTACCGCACCATAGGTGACGAGCGCTGCCCCATCGTTGATACCTGGTGGCAGACCGAGACTGGCGGCATCCTGATCAGCCCGCTGCCCGGGGTCACCGATCTGAAACCGGGTTCCGCTACCCGCCCCTTCTTTGGGGTGCAACCGGCGCTGGTGGACAACATGGGTGAGCCGCTGGAAGGGGCCACCGAGGGCAATCTGGTGCTACTGGACTCCTGGCCTGGTCAGATGCGCACTGTATTTGGGGATCACGAGCGCTTTGAACAGACCTACTTCTCCACCTTCCCCGGTCGCTACTTCACCGGCGACGGTGCCCGTCGCGATGCAGATGGTTACTACTGGATCACCGGTCGGGTGGATGATGTACTCAACGTCTCCGGCCACCGCATGGGCACCGCCGAAATTGAATCGGCGCTGGTCTCCCATCCCAAGATTGCCGAAGCGGCAGTGGTGGGGGTGCCCCACGAGATCAAGGGCCAGGGGATCTATGCCTATGTCACCCTGATCGCCGGGGAAGAACCGAGCCGGGAGCTGCACAAAGAGGTAAAAGAGTGGGTGCGCAAAGAGATCGGAGCCATCGCCACCCCGGATGTGATCCACTGGGCCGAGGGGCTGCCCAAGACCCGCTCCGGCAAGATCATGCGCCGTATCTTGCGCAAGATCGCCACTGGGGAAACTGACAGCCTGGGGGATATCTCCACCCTGGCGGATCCGGGCGTCGTGGACCAACTCATTCGCGAGAAGTCAGAGGCGGCCTGATCCCGTCTCCCTGATTGCTCAACAAAGCCGGCCTTGCGCCGGCTTTGTTGTTTAGGCGACATCGAGCTCGCCATTAGTGAAGACAAAAAACCCACTGCCAAAAATGTTCAATAAAGAGGCAGATGTAGAGATTAGACCAGTAAAATGCTGCTAATTTTCACGAAATCAATATAATTGCGAAATCTGTGTGCCAGGGCACACCGATTTGCGCAGAAAATGGCTAGATTTCAGGTAGTGCACAAGATAGCTGATAGATAGCAGCATGATCATCGAGGATGTACTCAATATGTCGCAAAAACACCGAATTCTCCTGCTCAACGGACCAAATCTGAATCTGCTGGGCAAACGGGAACCGGGCATCTACGGCAGCAAGACGCTCGATGAGATCGTCGCCGATCTTACGCTACACGCCAGCGAATTCGGTGTCACTCTGGAACACCTGCAATCCAATGCCGAACATGAGTTGGTCAGCCGCATCCATCAGGCCATGGGCGTGGTGGATTTCATCATTATCAATCCAGCCGCCTTCACCCACACCAGCGTCGCCATCCGCGATGCCTTGCTGGGTGTGGCGATCCCCTGTATCGAGGTTCACCTGTCAAACGTCCATGCCAGGGAACCCTTCCGTCATCACTCTTATCTGTCTGATGTCGCCAAGGGGGTGATCTGTGGGCTGGGTGCCGATGGCTACCAATTCGCTTTAACCGCAGCCGTGCATCCA
>JBOFSK010000368.1:0-2100 GCA_051651505.1 Aeromonas sp. | reverse complement strand
AGTTCACGGGTCACCGGGCCAAAAATACGAGTACCGATTGGCTGTTGGTTGTTGTTAAGCAACACAGCCGCATTGTTGTCGAAACGGATGACTGAGCCGTCCGGACGACGAACGCCTTTACGGGTGCGTACGACCACCGCGTTATAAACATCACCTTTCTTCACTTTACCGCGAGGAATGGCTTCCTTGATGGAAACTTTGATGATGTCGCCGATGCCGGCATAACGGCGGTGCGAGCCACCCAGAACCTTAATACACATTACACTGCGAGCGCCGGAGTTGTCGGCTACGCCCAGCATACTTTGCATCTGGATCATTTTAGTGCTCCGCTTTGTTTACTTCTTATCCCTTTCGGGATCTGGCTGCCCTCAAAAGGCGCGAAACTATAACACAGCTTTTTTAGAAAAGGTAGCCTAAAAAACAAACGGCCCCACTAAGGAGCCGTTTGGGCTACAAAGTACCAATTAGGCCTTTTCTAAGATACCAACCAGGGTCCAGGACTTGGTCTTGGACAGCGGGCGGCACTCGCGGATTTCCACGAGATCGCCAGCTTTACACTCGTTGTTCTCATCGTGCACGTGCAGCTTGGTAGTACGCTTGATGATCTTACCGTAGATCGGGTGCTTTACCTTGCGCTCGATAGCAACAGTGATGGACTTCTCCATCTTGTCGCTGATTACACGACCTTGCAGAGTACGGATTTTGTCAGTCATTACGCACCTGCCTTCTCAGTCAGTACAGTCTTGATACGTGCGGCGTCACGACGCACTTGTTTCAGAGTGTGAGTCTGAGCCAGTTGGCCGGTGGATGCTTGCATGCGCATGTTGAATTGCTCACGCAGCAGGCCCAGCAGCTCCTGGTTCAGTTCTTCGACGCTCTTTTGACGCAGATCTTGAGCTTTCATCACATCACCGTCTTAATTACGAAAGTGGTCTGAACGGACAGCTTAGCAGCAGCCAAGGCAAACGCTTCACGCGCCAGCGCCTCAGGTACACCATCCATCTCGTACAGAACCTTGCCTGGCTGGATCGGGCAGACCCAGTATTCCACGTTACCCTTACCTTTACCCATACGAACTTCGAGGGGCTTTTCAGTAATAGGCTTGTCCGGGAACACACGGATCCAGATCTTACCTTGACGCTTAACGTGACGGGTCATGGCACGACGGGCTGCTTCGATTTGACGAGCAGTCAGTTGACCACGGGATGTCGCCTTCAGGCCAAAGGTACCGAAGGATACTTCGTTACCAGTGTTGGCCAGACCGCGGTTACGACCCTTGTGGGTCTTGCGGAATTTGGTACGCTTAGGTTGCAACATTTACCGAATCTCCTTACTTAGCAGCGCGGCGCTTGTTGTCACGCTTGGGCTTTGCAGGAGCTTGCTCTTGAGCAGCAGCGGCAGCAACAGCAGCCAAACCGCCCAGAACTTCGCCCTTGAAGATCCAAACTTTAACGCCGATCACACCGTAAGTGGTGTGGGCTTCAGAAGTTGCGTAGTCGATGTCGGCACGCAGGGTGTGCAATGGCACACGACCTTCACGGTACCATTCGGTACGCGCGATTTCAGCGCCGCCCAGACGACCGGACACTTCCACTTTGATGCCCTTGGCACCCAGGCGCATTGCGTTCTGTACCGCACGCTTCATAGCGCGACGGAACATAACACGACGTTCCAGCTGGGAAGTGATGCTGTCAGCAACAAGCTTGCTGTCCAGCTCCGGCTTACGGACTTCGGAAATGTTGATCTGAGCAGGCACGCCAGCAATAACGGCTACAGCTTTGCGCAGTTTCTCAACGTCTTCGCCTTTCTTACCAATCACGATACCCGGACGAGCGGTGTGAATAGTCACACGGATGCTCTTCGCTGGACGCTCGATGGTGATCTTGGACAAGGACGCGTTCTTCAGTTCCTTGGTCAGGAACTGGCGCACTTGAAAATCGCTGAACAAGTTGTCAGCGAAATCTTTGGTGTTCGCGAACCAGGTAGAATTCCAAGGCTTGGTAATACCCAGGCGAATGCCATTAGGATGTACTTTCTGACCCATTGCTTATCTCCCAGCCTTAGCGTCGGATACCACTACAGTGATGTGAGCGGTACGCT
>JBOFSK010000367.1:0-8640 GCA_051651505.1 Aeromonas sp. | reverse complement strand
ATATTTGTGGTTGAGATCGTAGAGGCGAACCCCGAACTCTTTGCAGTTGTCGGCAAGCGTCTCCATCTGGATGCGGGCCATCTCGCCGGAGGCGGCGATGTCCTTGCTGGTGGTGGAGACGTTGTGATCCATGGTGGCCCAGGTCAGATCCGGGCGGCGCAGTGGGCGATTCATGGCGCGCAGGCCGTCGAATGCCTGCGGGCTGGTCACTTCATGCACCAGATGGCGGTCGATGTAGATAAGCGGCGTTTCCCCTGCCACTTCCCGTACCACGTGGGCGTCGAATACTTTCTGATAAAGGGTCTTGGCCATTGCTTCGCTCTTCCTTGTTATGTGGCTCAGAGTTATCTGTTATGCGACTCAGATCCGGGCGGCGATCTGGCTGCCCATCTCGGACGTGCTTTGCACCGGATGGCGGGCGCTGGCCTGATGCAGGTCGGCGGTGAAGTAACCCTCGGCCAGAGTCTGGGCCACCGCCTGCTCGATGGCCCGGGCGGCAGCCTCCATCCCTAAGCTGTAGCGCAGCATCAGAGCGGCGGAGAGGATCTGGGCGATAGGGTTGGCAATGCCTTTGCCGGCGATATCCGGGGCCGAGCCACCGGCCGGTTCGAACAGGCCGAAACCCGATTCGTTGAGGCTGGCAGAGGGGAGCAGCCCCATGGAGCCGGTGATCATGGCGCATTCGTCGGAGAGAATGTCGCCAAACAGGTTGGAGCAGAGCAGCACGTCGAACTGGGACGGATCCTTGATGAGCTGCATGGTGGCGTTGTCGATGTACATGTGGTTCAGCGCCACGTCCGGATAATCCTTGGCGACTTGCGTTACCACCTCGCGCCACAGGATGGAGGAGGCAAGCACGTTGGCCTTGTCGATGGAGGTGACCTTGCCACGTCTTCCCTGAGCCGATTCAAAGGCAATCTTGGCGATGCGCTCAATCTCGAAGCGGTGGTACACCTCGGTGTCGAACGCCTTTTCGTTTGCTCCTTCGCCCTCGCGTCCTTTGGGCTGGCCGAAGTAGATGCCGCCGGTCAGCTCGCGCACGCAGGCGATGTCAAAACCGCGATCGGAGATGTCGGCTCGCAGCGGGGAGAACTGCTCCAGACCGGTGTAGATGCGGGCCGGACGCAGGTTACAGAACAGCTTGAAGTGGGCGCGCAGGGGCAGCAGAGCGCCGCGCTCCGGCTGATCGTTCGGTGGCAAATGCTCCCATTTCGGGCCGCCGACCGAGCCGAACAGCACGGCGTCGGCTGCTTCACAGCCTGCGATGGTGCTTTGTGGCAGCGGGGTGCCGTGGTTATCGATGGCGATGCCGCCCACGTCGTGGTGATCATACTCGAAGGCTAAGCCGAACTTGGCCTGCACCTTCTCCAGCACCTTGACGGCCTCGGCCATCACTTCCGGGCCAATGCCGTCCCCCGGCAATACTGCGATCCGATAACTGCTCATACTGTCTCCATCCTGATGTTGTTATTGAGTTCCATCTATCCCGTTTCCCCGCTGCTGCGCGCGGATGCTGGTTCAAACGGTTGCTGATTTGATGCTGTTGTTGTTGCGTTCCAGCTGCTCGGCCACCTGATCGGCGCGCCAGATGCTGTTGATCACATGGAGCAGGGCATGGGCCGAGGATTCGATAATATCGGTGGCCAGCCCCATACCGTGGAATTTGCGCCCTTTGTATTCGGCGACAATATCGACCTGACCGAGGGCATCTTCCCCTTCACCCTTGGCTTTGAGGGCATATTTGTCGATGCGGATGTCATAGCCGGTGATGCGGTTGATGCACTGGTAGACCGCATCCACCGGACCGTTGCCGGTGGCCGCTTCGCACACCAGATCCTGCCCAACCTTCAATTTAACCGAGGCAGTGGCCAGCACCGAGCTGCCACTCTGCACCCCGAGGTATTCCAGCTTGAAGTGTTCCGGCTCTTCGTGGATCTGGCTGAAGAAGGCCAGCGCTTCGAGATCGTAATCGAACACCTGCCCCTTCTTGTCGGCCAGAGTCAGGAACTTGCCATAGAGGTGGTCGAGGTCGTAGCTGCTCTCGGCATAACCCATGGACTCCATCCGGTGCTTGATGACGTGGCGGCCGGATCGGGAGGTCATGTTGAGGTTGTTCTGGGTCAGGCCAATGCTTTCGGGGGTGATGATTTCGTAAGTATTTTTCGCCTTGAGCACCCCATCTTGATGGATGCCGGAGCTGTGAGAGAAGGCGTTGGCGCCGACAATCGCCTTGTTGGGCTGCACCGGCATGTTGCAGAGCTGACTGACGAGCGTGCTGGTACGGTGAATTTCATTGTGGCGGATGTTGGTATGCAGCCCGAGCAGATCGGCGCGGGTTTTGAGGATCATCGCCACCTCTTCCAGCGAGCAGTTACCCGCCCGTTCGCCGATACCGTTGATGGTGCACTCGATCTGGCGGGCCCCCATCTGCACGGCGCCGATGGAGTTGGCCACCGAGAGCCCCAAATCGTCGTGGCAGTGCACCGAAATAATGGCCTTGTCGATGTTGGGCACCCGGTTGAACAGGGTGTGGATGATGCCGGAAAACTCGGTCGGCACCGTGTAGCCCACGGTATCGGGGATATTGATGGTGCGGGCACCCGCCTTGATGGCGGCCTCCACCATGCGGCAGAGATTATCGATCGGCGTGCGGCCCGCATCCTCGCAGGAGAACTCCACATCGTCGGTGTAGCGCAGGGCGTGCTTGATGGCGCTGGTGCCCATCTCCAGTACATCCTCGAAGCTCTTTTTCAGTTTGCTTTCCACATGGATGGAGGAGGTGGAGATAAAGGTGTGGATACGAAAAGCCTCGGCAACCCGCAAGGCTTCCCCGGCCGCATCGATATCTTTGGGCAGGGCGCGGGCGAGGGCGCAGACCCGGCTGTGCTTGATGTGACGGGCGATGGTCTGCACTGATTGAAAATCGCCGGGAGAGGAGACCGGGAAGCCGACCTCCATGACATCGACACCAAGCCGCTCCAGTGCCAGTGCGATCTGCAGCTTCTCCTTGACTGTCAAACTGGCCGCCAGGGCCTGCTCACCATCGCGCAAGGTGGTGTCGAATATGATGACCCTATCTGACATGTGACTTCCCTCTTCCTAAGTTCGGTAACGTGCATCCTGCGGCGGCATAAAAAAACCCGTGCAGAGGGCACGGGTTTTTGTAAATTCCGGCTACGTCTTAGCCCGGCTACAAGGATCCCGCGCGAGTTAACGCGATTAGGGAAAGTAGTAGTAGCGGGGTGGCGATATGCATGACGTTGTTATTCCATCCAGTCGATAACGCTTTTACCAATATCGAGATTTTTATGCTGTGTCAACACCGAAGGTCAGGGGCAATCTGCTGATGTATTTAATCGGATTGTAAAGGATTGCAAATTTACTTGTCCCATATGCGCCATGCGACCGATTATCTGGTCATTCCTGCTGTGCACTATTCTGCGCACAACCAGATCGACTGATCTGCATCGGCTGAATTATCTGAGGTATTTGATGGAAAAACGTAGACCTGGTCGTCCGGTCGGACGTTCTGACATTCGTGACAAGTTGCTGGCTGCCGCCCGTGAGCGTTTTCTCAATACTCCCTATAGCAAGGTGACTACCCGCGAAATAGCGGAGCTGGCGGGCTCGAATCTGGCGATGATCCACTACTATTTTGGCTGTAAAGAGGGTCTGTACAAAGCGGTGTTGGGCGATGTGGCCAAGCCCCTCGATCATGGCTGGCAAGATGAACAGAGCAACCACAGTATCAATGCAATGCTGCATGCCTACTATCAGATGATGGCGCCTAATGGCGAGCTGACCTCTGCCATCTCCAGCGCATTATTGAGTGAGAAGAGCTCTGGGCGAGATTTTGTGCTGGATCATCTGCAGGAACACCAGTTGCCGCAGTTTGAGGCTCTGTTGCTCGCGATGAAATCCAGCGGTGAGTTGGATGATAAGCTGGATCCCGAGATGTTGAAGATCTCGTTTCTCAATATGATGTGGCAGCCATTCGTGATGAAAGCGCTCTACGAGCAGGTGCTCGGCCTCAAGGTCGATGAGCATTTCATGACTCGTCTGGCGGATCACAACAGCCGTCTAATGGAGACAGGTCTGCGAGGTGGACTGAACCAGGCCGAGTGTCACCTATGCCGTTAACAGCGGTCACGGGGCAATGTTGATTAAAAAAGGCGCATCATATAGCGCCTTAGTGATGCTTGGCCGTTGCAAGCAACAAGTTGAACAACCGCCAGCCACGCTTTACTTAAACAACCCCAAGCTTGGCATCTGCCGTATGGGGTGCTTGCGGTGGGCATGGGGGTTCAGATAGTGATCTGATGGAATGCGGCAACGTGCAGCAACCAGCCACTCTGCTCCTGTTGCAGTTCACCGCTCACGTACAGCCGTTTGCCCGGCGGTACTTGCTGCCCCACAGGCAGGGCAACTTGCAAACTTTCGCTGCCGTTGTCGAACAGCCAGCGATCATCGCCAAGTGATTTAATCAGGTATCCTTCCATCTCTACTTGTGACTCGGCTTGCCAGGATGGCACTGCCGAATCACGGCTCTCGATGAAATCCCCTTGCACACCAAAGCTGGCGAGTCCCCACAGAATAGAGAGCCCGACTAATGATGTTTGCATCTTGTCTCTCTCCTTTTTGGCACAGTAGGGCAAGTATGGGAACAGAATATGGCGTGCGCTACACCTAAGCTGGCAAAGTGCAGGCGAGATCGCGAAAAAAACCGGCCAGTTGGCCGGTGGTGTGATTTTATGGTGCGCAGAACCCACTATTTGGCAGCTTTTTCTGCCATCCGTTCGGCGCTTGGCTTATTCATCCACATGGCCACACCGCTGTGATCCTTGCAGATCCCCTCTTCGGTCACGGAGCGTACCCGGACGCCATCTTTGCAAATGGCCTGCCAGGCATCGGCATCATCGATGGTGAGCGAATTCGGCGCCGTGCTGCTTTGGCAGGCGCCGAGCAACAGGGCAAACAGGGGGATCAGTTGTCTCATAAATGACTCCTTGGGTGGGGTGGGTGGCAATGTGGTAGGGAGCCGGTCCGGGCTCCCGCCGGTCAGGATCCGCGAAAACGGTCCATCGGGCAAGGGTGGCCATGGACAGGCGCCGGTGCTGCGTGGTCGGGCTTGCCCCGGGTCGCCATTCGGACTAAGGTGGAGCCGTTTTTACTACCTCACTCAGGAGCATATTGATGTCCAGCCCCTATCCCCGCGTCGGTGTCGGCGTCATTTTAATCAACGAGCAAGGGTTGGTGCTGCTTGGTAAGCGCAAGGGGGGCCATGCCCCTTATTGGTCGATCCCGGGTGGTCATCTAGAGATCGGAGAGAGTTTTGAAGCCGCAGCCATTCGGGAAGTCGCCGAGGAGACGGGGCTGCAGATCCGCGAGCCAGAGGTGGTGGCGGTGACCAACAATCTGCAGACCTTTTGCGAGAGCGGGCTGCACTATATCTCGGTCACCTTGCTGGCGCAGGCAGATGGCGAGCCGCAACTGCGGGAGCCAGAGAAGTGCGAAGGCTGGATCTGGTGCGATCCGCGCGAGTTGCCCGAGCCCCATTTCGATGCCAGTCGCCAGTCGATTGCCTGCTGGCTGGCGGGTCGCTGCTACTTGCCGAGTGATTTGCCAATGATGTCGGCCGAATCAGCCGAATTGTCATAAAACGATCATTGGGCTGTCATATTATCCCCACTGGATATGTGATGAAGGGATGGGAGTGAGGTAATGGGAGCGGTTTTTCTCCAGTTTTTGTGGCTCGGCTGTATCAGTTTTGGCGGCCCTGCCGCCCATATCGGCTATTTTCAGCGCACCTTTGTCCAGCGGCTCGGTTGGCTGAGTCAGGTGGAGTTTGCCCGCCTGTTAGCGCTGTGCCAGCTGTTGCCTGGGCCCGCTTCCAGTCAGCTTGGTTTTGCCATTGGCCGCCATCGCGCCGGTCTGGGTGGGGCGCTGGCCGCGTTTGTTGGCTTTACTCTTCCCTCTTTCTTGCTGTTACTGGCTGCCGCTATCGGAATCGGTCAGTTGGGGGTCAACCTGTGGCTGGATGCCGCCTTGCATGGCCTCAAGCTGCTGGCACTTATCGTGGTGGCCGATGCGGTACTGGCCATGAGCCGCCAGTTTTGCAGTACTCGACTGGCGCAGGGCATCATGGTGGCGACCGCAGCGGCACTCTGGTGGCAGCCTGGCCTGTTGACCCAGTTGCTGATGCTGGTGGGGGCGGCGCTGATCTGCGCGCGCTTGCCGAGGGGGGAGGGGGCTGCTGGGCAACCAAGCCAGGTCACGACCCGTCAGCCCCACTGGCCGACCCTTTTGTTGTTTGTGGTGCTGTTTACCGGTATGCCCCTGCTGGCCGATGGCCCAGTCGGTGGCCTGATAGCCGATTTTTATCGAGCCGGTAGCCTGGTGTTTGGTGGCGGCCATGTGGTGCTCCCCTTGTTGCAGGAGAGTGTGGGTCACACCCTCAGCGAGCAGCAGTTCCTGACCGGCTACAGCCTCGCCCAGCTGGTGCCGGGCCCGATGTTTAGCCTCGCCACTTATTTGGGGGCGCTGTTATTGCCCGCGATGCCCTTGCTAGGTGCCTTGCTGGCGACCCTGGCGCTGTTTTTGCCTGGTTTTTTGCTGCTGTGGGCGATGGGACCTTGCTGGCAGCAGTGGCTGGCCAACCCTCGTCTGGCGGGGGCGGTTGCTGGCATCAATGCTGCTGTGGTGGGCTTGCTGCTGGCGGCGCTCTATCTGCCGGTGTGGCAGAGCGCCATACTGGCCCCGGCCGATCTGGCATTGGCCGCCATCGGCTTCTATCTGCTGCGGGTGATCAAGCTGCCCATTCTGGCCCTTGCCGGCGGGCTGGTCGGGGCGACCCTCGTCCAGGTGTATATGTAGTGCCGAGGTCACCTAGCGCAGCTGAGATATAGCGCAGATCTGACCGGGTAGCGCTCTGAGGGGGCCCCTGAGACCTGATAAAAAAACGGCGCCTGTGTGATGGAGGCGCCGTTTTTATTGCGATGGGTCAGCCGTTCAGGGCTCGGGAGTGAAATCCAGACTCAAGCTGTTGATGCAGTAGCGCTGGCCGGTTTCGGTTGGCCCGTCGGGGAAGACATGACCGAGGTGAGAGCCACACTGATGGCAGGTGATCTCCACCCGCTTCATGCCGTGGCTGCTGTCTTCCTGGTAGCGCACCGTCCCCTTGATGGCCTTGTCAAACGACGGCCAGCCGCAGCCGGAATCAAACTTGGCTCCTGAGTGAAACAACACGCTCTTGCAGCAGACACAGAGGTAGTCACCGCTCTTGCGATTGTGAAGCAGAGCACCGCTGTAAGGGCGTTCGGTGCCTTTCTCCCAGCAGACGTGAAACTGCTCGGCGCTCAGTTTGCTACGCCATTGCTCCGGATTGTTACTGTTCATACCGACTCCTTGCCATCCATCACGACACCCAGCATAACGACTCCCTAAAGCTGACTCCAGTATGCAGCTTATATTTTGCCCACATCTGTGATCAAGCCAACAGGCTGGTCCGCACTGGCGGCAGGGAGAGGTTCTTGCATCTGGGGCAGGGCATCCTTTGCCGTGCTGGCCAGCGCGACTCGCTCTAGCAGCTTGAGAGAGTGGGCGCGACCGACCGCCACCTGACGCTTGATGTCATCGGGCAGGAAAGGCAGGCCGTCGTTGGTTGCAGTGTCGAGGACCTGAACCCACTCCAGCCCCTCCCCGGGTGGCGGCAGGCGGAACTGGATATCGTAGGCGCTGGCATTGAACAATACGTACCAGCGTTCCCCTTCACAACTGAGCATGCCGATATCCATGGCAAATGCCTGCCCCATGGGGGCATGCCAATCCTGATCGGTGAGCTGGTGGCCGTCGGGGTGATACCAGTTGACCTGGTGGCAACGGGTGGGGGCGCCGTTCCAGCTGTCGTCGCTCAGTTGCAGATTGGCGAAGACACAGGACTCTGCCCGCAGCGCCATCATCTGTTGGGTGAAGGCGAACAACCGCTCGTCTTCTGGCCGCCACTGCCAGTTGACCCAGCTCAGCTGGTTGTCCTGACAGTAGGCGTTGTTGTTGCCGAGCTGGCTGCGGCCCATCTCATCCCCGGCCAGGAAGTGGGGGGTGCCTTGCGAAAGCAGCAGGGTGGCAATCAGATTGCGCTTTTGCTGCTGGCGCAGGCTGTTGATCCGCGGGTCCAGGGTCGGCCCCTCGACCCCGTGGTTATGAGAGAGGTTGTTGCCGTGGCCGTCCCGGTTGTCCTCTCCATTGGCCTGATTGTGGCGTTGGTTATAGGAGACCATGTCCTCCAGGGTGAAGCCGTCGTGATAGCAGATGTAGTTGATGCTGCTGTGGGGGGAGCGCCAGTTTTTCGGAAAGAGATCCCGTGAACCCACTAATCGAGTGGCAAAATCCCCCATCTTGCCCGCATCACCGCGCCAAAAAGCGCGCACTGTGTCGCGATAACGGTCGTTAATCTCTTGCCACTGGCTCGGGAACTGCCCCAGTCGGTAGCCGAATGGGCCGATGTCCCAAGGCTCGGCGATGAGTTTGGCCTGTGATAGCACCGGATCGGTCATCACCGCCTTGAAGAAGGCACCCATGGGGTCGAACTCGCCCGCTTCCCGCGCCAGTGTCACCGCCAAATCGAAGCGAAAACCATCCACC
>JBOFSK010000366.1:0-10647 GCA_051651505.1 Aeromonas sp. | reverse complement strand
GAGAATTTTCGCATCCTCGCGGTGAGCCGTGGCACGCTGCAGGATGAGCAGCATGCCACCCTGAGCGATGGGGAACAGCAACTGCTGGTGCGCTTCGAGGGGGTGATCCCCAGTCGCAGCAGCAGCGAGAATGATCGGCAGGTGCGCTCCGAGCCGCAGGTGGTGCGCTATCAGGGCAGCAATCAGCATTTGCAGCTGACGGCCAGCGTGCCGGGAGACGAGCGGGGGATGCAGGGGTATGCCAAGGCTCCGGTGGTAGGGTTGCAGGAGCATGGCCGCGCGCTTGTCATCCAGCAGGATGCGCTGGTGACCAGCGGCATGCTGCTTGGGGTGGATTGGAGCGGCAAACTGGCTGAATACAACCGCAGCGGCGGCAAGGCGGCGCTGACGGCGGGAGCAATATCCGCACAGCCAACAGCCACCATCGCCAGCGTGGCGCACCCCGTTGTGGCTGCCAGCGAGCTGGAAGGGCAGTTGCAGCAGTTGTTCCTCCAGGCCGATCCGGCCCTGCGCAAGCGCTTTATCGGTTGGGCCGTGCCACAGCTTTAAGTTTTCCCCTCGTTGCAGTAACGTGGACACTCCTTTTTCAGGCGCTATGTTCATCGTACTCAACGAGGTTTTCATGTTTGAATTGCATTCACGCCTGCAGGCAGATACCCGGTGGCTCGGGGATCTGCCCCTCTGCCGTGTCTTGCTGGCTAAAGACAGCCAGTATCCTTGGCTGATCCTGGTACCGCGAGTAGCTAACCTGCGGGAAATTCACCATCTGGCCCCAGAGCAGCAGCAACAGCTGATGCAGGAGTCCTGCGCCGTCGCCGCCTTGATGGAGCAGGCTCTTAGCCCGGACAAGATCAATGTCGGGGCGCTGGGCAATCTGGTGCCGCAACTGCACCTTCATCATATCGCCCGCTTTACCACTGATATTGCCTGGCCGGGCCCGGTCTGGGGCGCTCATCCGGCAGTGCCCTATGATGCGCAGCAGGTGGTCGTGCAAGCGCAGACATGGCGTACCCGGCTCACCACGCTGAGCGGTTTCATACCGGCGCCTGCTGCTAGCTGAGCCAAGGTAGAAACGGGTTAGCAGGTCGGTTTTCCGGCGGCCTTGTGGTATAGATAGACCCATTTTAGATATTCAGGAAGGTCCCATGATAGTAACAAGATCCCATGACGATGCCGTATTGACCACAGAGGATGTGCTGCTCAGCCTGTGCAACTCGGTGACAGATGTGTTGAGTACGGCCACCATGAGTCAGGTGCGTTTTTCTGGCATGGTGCAGCGGATCAGCAAAACCTGCCTCAAGCCCGATATTGGCTGTTTCGTGCTGTTTGATGGGGGTTTTTCCGGGCTGGTGGTGATCAACTTCTCCGCCGCCGCCGCCATGGAGCTGTACGAGAGCTACATGCTGAGCATGGGGCTGTCTAAGGAGGATTTGGCGATCTCCCATACCTCTGACGAGGTGAGCAATGTGATGGGCGAGCTGATGAACCAGATTGTCGGTAGCTTTTCGGTCAAGGTGGGCCGTGATCTGCAGACCCATATCACTCAAAATCAGCCCAAAATGCTGGTACTCAATAAACAGGTGATGCTGAGCGTTGATACCAATCTCGATAACCCCGAATCCCGTCGGGTGACTTTCTTTACTGCCCGCAACAATAACTTCTATCTGGAGCTGGCGATGGATAAGACCGAGTTTATTCGCATCCACAGTGAAGGGATGGATGAGGAGGCGCTGGATCCGGATGCCCTGATCGCGCAAACCAAGCAGGATGCCGCCAAGTCCCGTGAGACAATGGCGCCCGTGGCCAACGATCACGATGATCTGCTCGACTCACTCGGCATCTGAACCGTGCGCTGAATATGACAAGGCCACCTCATGGGGTGGCCTTGTTGTTGCTGTGCTTGGGGGAGCCCAACTTAGAAGTTGTAGAGCAGCCCGGTGCTGAAGATGGCCGCTTCGGAGTCATAGAAGCTGATATCAGAGTCAGAGCGGGTGAAGCCGGCCGTGACGGTAGCAGACAGCGGGGCAATGCCAAACAGTTGGTGCCAGAACAAGGTGCTGGTCAGGGCCAGTTCGTTGGAGTCGGCTTTACGCCCAAAGATAGGGTTGGCCGCCTCATACTCGCTGGCGCCCACATAGGCGTTGCTGACCAAGGACCACTTGTTGCCACGGGTGGCGTAGGTCAGCTGCAGGCCATTGCTTTCATAGCTTTGGGCTTTACCATCGAGGTCGGCTTCGCGGTAGATAAAGGCGGGCTCCAGAGAGTGGCCTGGTGCGATTTGCCACTGGTAGGCAAGCTGCATGGAGGTGAGCTTGCCGTTGCGATCCAGCATGGAAGCATAGCTAGGGTCATTTTCCTTGCCGCTCTGCTCGTTATCCACTTCTACTTTGCGGCTCGTCAGGCTGGCATTGAAATTGCTGCCCCAGATCTTGTTCCAAGCCAGACGAACCCCTTTGGATTCGATGTCGGTGGTATTTTTATTGCGAAGATCAAAAGGGTCAGCCCACTGTTCGGTCGGCATGGCATTGAAGACCAATGAACCGGCCAGGATCCCCTTGTCACCGATCTGCTGACGTACGCCCAACTGCTGGGTGAAGTCAAAGCGAATGGCATCCTGGATCAGGTTACCGAGGAAAACCTGGGTGCGGCTATCAGCGAAGGTATAGCGCAGGTCCAGGTTGATCAGCGGATTGACACCCGACACGCTGTTGGCTGAGCCCGACTTATTGCGCTCATCGTCATCACCGTTGCTGTAAAAGTTAGACTGGTACTCCATCACGCTGACGCCACCATGGACGAAGCCGGAGAAGCCGGACTGGTTAGGGATCTGTTCGATGCCATTTGCATAAGCACCGCTAGTCATCACGAGACCAAGACCCAGCAGGAGGGAGTTGCGCATCAGGTACATCCTCAAAAAATGATAAAAACAATATGTTAACGGGGGGATTATAACTAGCAAGCCTTAATGGCAACTGACCTAAAAGCACTTTACAGTCTTGCGCCGGGCGCCCGGGTGATCACATCCTGATTAAAAAGTCACATTGAATAACCTTTTGGGCCCGCGCTGCTGGTATGGTGTGTCAAGAATGTCGGGAGAAAACAATAAGATGAAACAGATTAAATCCTGGGCGCAATATTACGTCGACCTGATGACCAAGCTGGGATTAGTGCGTTTTAGCATGCTGCTGGCCGCCGCCATTATTGTGTTGGCGGTGGCTATCCAGATGGGGGTGACCCTGTTTTTACGTGGCAATATCGAGATGATTGACCTGGTCCGCTCGATCTTTTTTGGCCTGCTGGTCACCCCCTGGGCGGTCTATTTCCTCTCCATCGTGGTCGATCAACTGGAGGATTCCCGCCAACGCCTGACCCGGATGGTGCGCAAGCTACAGGATATGCGCGAGCGGGATCTGGAGCTCAATAGCCAGTTGCAGGAAAATATCGCTCGCCTTAATGCGCAAATCACTGAAACCAATCGGGCCGAAGATCTTCGCCAGCAGGCGATCGAAGATCTGGAAAATGAGGTTTTTCAGCGTGAGAAAGCGCAACTTCATCTGGGTGCTCGCACCGCCCTGCTGCGCTCATTTATCGATAGCTCCCCTGACCTGGTCTACTACCGCAACGAGGATGAGCGTTTCTCCGGTTGTAACCGCGCCATGGAGGTGCTGACCGGCAAGGTGGAAGCTGAACTGATTGGCCTGACCCCCTTTGATGTCTACAAGCAGGAGATCGCCAACAAGATAGTGGAGACCGACCGGCAGGTATTTAGCAGCAATGAACCCCTGACTTATGAGCAGTGGCTGGAGTACCCCGATGGCCGCAAAGCTTATTTTGAGTTGCGCAAGGTGCCCTTCTTCGATCGCTTTGGCAAGCGACTGGGTCTGCTTGGTTTTGGCCGTGACATCACCGAGCGCAAGCAGTATCAGGATAAGCTTGAGAAAGCGAGCCGCGACAAGACCACCTTTATCTCCACCATCAGCCACGAGTTGCGCACCCCGCTCAACGGCATTGTGGGCTTAAGCCGGATGCTGATGGATACTCCCCTCGATGCCAAACAGCAGCAACAGCTCAAGACCATCCACCTCAGTGCGGTCACCCTGGGCAATATCTTCAATGACATCATCGATCTCGACAAACTCGATCGTCGTCGCCTCGAAATTGCGCCGACCCGTATCGACTTGATTGCGTTTCTTGACGAGCTGGAGACCCTGTCGCGCATTCAGGCCGAGCAGAAAGGGCTTTATCTGCATTTCGATCGGGATGGCGACATACCGCAATGGGTGATGGCTGACGGCACTCGCTTGCGTCAGGTGTTGTGGAACCTGGTCGGCAATGCGGTCAAGTTTACCGATGAGGGGGGGGTGACCGTGCGCTGCCTCGCCCACCCTGCCGCTGAGTCAGGCAAGCTGGCCCTGCACTTCGAAGTGGAGGATACCGGCGTTGGCATCCCGCGCGCCCAGCAGGAGAAGATTTTTGCCATGTACTATCAGGTGCAGGGTAAAAAGCACGCCACCGGCACCGGTATTGGCCTCGCGGTTTCCCGTCAGCTGGTGCAGGCGATGGGGGGGGAGCTCTATGTCGATAGCGATCCGGGCGAAGGCGCCTGCTTCACTGCCGAGCTGGAAGTGGCCTGCACCGAGCCCGCACCGCCGGAGCCCGATGAAGAGATGCCCTCCCTTGATATTTTGCTGGTGGAGGATGTCGAGCTCAATGTGACGGTGGCTTGTGCCCTACTGAACAAGCTAGGTCATCAGGTGCAGGTAGCGCGTGACGGCACCCAGGCGCTGGCGATGGCCAACCCGGATGATTTCGACCTCATTTTGCTCGATATCCAGCTGCCGGACATGACCGGCTTCGATGTGGCGCACACGCTGCTCGAGCGCTACGGTGACAGCCTGCCGCCCATGGTGGCGCTGACCGCTAACGCCACCGGTGATCGCCAGTATTACCGGGATCGCGGTATGCAGGATGTGATCAACAAGCCGATTGGAACCAAAGCGGTGCGGGAAGTGATTGGCCACCTGTTTGCCGGCCTGGCGGAAGATGAGGCAGACGCGCAGGTGGATGCGGGCAATCAGGATGCACTGCTGGACCTTGCCTTCCTGACCGATTACGCCGATACCGTGGGCAAACCTGTGTTGCTCTCCAGCGTCGACCTGTTCGAGAAGATGATGCCGGACTACATGGCGGTGCTCGACTCCAACATGATTGCCAAGGATCAGGCGGGGGTGGTGGAGGAGGCGCACAAGATCAAAGGGGCGGCTGGCTCCATCGGCCTGCGCCGCCTGCAGCAGACGGCCCAGCTGATCCAGAGCCCGGATCATCCCGCCTGGTGGGAGAACGTAGAGGACTGGATTGAGACGCTGCGCCGCGAATATCCCGGCGATATCGCCAGTTTGCGGCGCTGGTTGCTGTCGTGACGCTGATCCAGGCCACTGTCACAGCGCCACCCAAGGAGCCGTAAGATGTATAGCCGTTTGATTACCCCCGAGCGCATTCACCCCTGGGGGGACGAGGATCTGCTGGAGGCGACCGAGCAGGATCGCGCCCGCATCGTGCAGGCTGCGCCGGTGCGCCGTCTGCAGCAGAAGACCCAGGTCTTTCCGCTCGATGTGAAAGCCTCGGTGCGCAGCCGTCTCACCCACTCGCTGGAGGTGCAAGAGACCGGCCGCCAGATTAGTCGTCGCATTCTGGCCGCTTTGCCGCCTGGTGAGGTTTGCGCAGGGGCCTTTATCAATCTGGTGGAGATGTCTTGCCTGCTCCATGACGTGGGCAACCCGCCATTCGGTCACTTTGGCGAGCAGGTGATGAGCCAGTGGCTCGGTGAGATGCTCGATCCTCTCTATCAACAGGCGCTGGCGCAGCCCCCCTCGGCTCAGTGGGGGGCACTGCGTCAGGATCTGCAGCTGTTTGATGGTAACGCCCAGAGCCTGCGGCTGGTGCACAGCCTGCACGAGCTTAATCTGACCCTGGGGCAACTGGGGGCGCTGTGCAAATACCCGCAGCAGCCCCAGCCCGGGGTGAGCTACGGCCAACATCACGGCTGGAGCAGCAAACGGGGCATCTTCTTCAGTGAGCAGCCGCTTTATCGCGCCCTCGGCCAGAGTCTGGGACTGGCTCCCGGCTGTCGTCACCCGCTCGCCTATATCATGGAGGCGGCCGATGACATCTCCTACTGCATCGCCGATCTGGAGGATGCAGTCGATCGGCGGGTCCTGACGCTGGGTGAGTTGTTGGCGGCGCTGAGGGCGGCGGATCAGAGCGACTACATGGGGGCGTTGCTCGATGGGGCGCAGGCGTCTGAGCGGGGCTTTTTTCCCCCTTTTCGCCAGCAATTGACCCGGGATCTGGTGGCGCTCGCGGCCCAGAGCTATGTCAGCGAGCATCAGGTCATTTTGCTGGGATCGTATCCGCAAGCACTGCTGCATGGGCAGGCACCGGCGGCGCGGGTACTCGATATCCTCAAACGGGTGGCCCGGGAACTGGTCTTTATGCGCCCCGAGGTGGAGGCCCTTGAGCTGGAAGGGTATGCGGCCTTGCGCGGAGTGCTGACCCACTACGCCTGCCTGCTGGCCTTGCCAGCACCGCAATTTGCCCGCTTGCTGGCCGGGGAGGGCGGTCAGGCGCTGTTCTTTGCCCGTCGCCTCTATCACCGCCTCTCGGCCCGCCACCTCAAGGCCTACCGGCTGGCGATCGCCACCCCGGATCCGCGGTTTGTCTGCCAGCGTGAGCAGGAGTGGTATTACCGGGTGCGGCTGCTGCTCGATTATGTCAGCGGTATGACGGATACCTATGTGCTGGAAGAATACCGGCTGTTGTCCGGGATTTGAGCGTTGAGGGTGGCCTTGGTGCCGGCAGACCGAGTCTGCTGTGCCGACCGGCAGAGTCTGATAAAAGGGGGAGGTTCTGACCGATAAATTGTTTTAAATTCTTATTTTTTATATAATTTCGCAATATATTCGAGCACTTTTGCCCAGTGAGTTCAACGGGCCATGCCCGGTGTTGGGTAAGGTGCAGGGCAAAGTGTTGGGCAAAGTGTTGGGCAAAGTGCTGGGCAAGGTATTGGCTCATGCACCATAAGGTGCTGTGAGCAGCAACCCTCTTTGGGGGAGCAGGGGGTGCCCGCCAGCGGCGGGCGCATCCAACCGCTCGCGCTTTGTGCTCAGTAAGGTTGCCTCGGCTGGACCTATCCCTATCGGCAGGCTAAAAGATTGCCCCCTACTTCATTTGATTTATCAGGATTGATCCTCATGTCCCGCTGCCGTCCGTTTTTTTTGGTTCTGTGGTCGCTGTTGTTATTGGCGCCCCATGCTCACGGCGCCCTTGGATTGCATCTGCAGGAGGTGAAACCTGATGTGCCAGCACGGACCGAGCTGGTGGTCGGAGTGCCGCGTGACGGTTACCCCCCTTTTCTCTTTAAGATGCCTACCCGGGGGTACGCCGGCCCGCTGAAGAATGTGGCCGCGCGCATTGCGGCCGAGATGGGTCTCTCGTTGCGCTATGTTTCCTACCGCACCTACCGTGAGGCTGGGCAGGCGCTTCAGAAGGGGGAAATAGATGCCCTGGTGGGGGTTGAGCGCGCTAAATTGGCGCAGGATAAGATCGATTATATTGGGCATCTTGGCTCTTACCCGCGGGCCATATTGATGGCCAACCCGGATCCAAACCTGAGTCTGGCGAGGGCTAAGACGCTGCGCTGGGTCTGTATCCAAGGCTTTGGCAGTTGTCAGGAGCTCGCGCGTCTGGGAATGACCAAGGTGACCGAGGTGGTAAGCCGTGACGAGGCAACCAATATGGTCAAATCGGGGGCTGCGGATGCGTATCTGGGGTTGGGACCCGTGGTTGCCAAGGAGATGCAAAGCATGTCGGCAACCATGGGGGTGGTGCGGCCGAGCTGGGTCGCCGGTAGTGCGTTAACGATTGCGATCGCCAAGGGTGATCCCCAGCTAACAGAGCGGTTCCTGCAAGCATATCAGCGCATCCCTATCAGGGATTTGCGGTTGCGATTATCAGCAGATGCCAGCCACTTTAAGCCAGGGTTGCTGCTTGATCCTGATGAGACCGCTTGGCTAACACAGCACAACCATGTGATCAAATTTGCCGTCGCCCCCTCGTTTGGCGGTATCAGCGAGATCGATGAGGAGGGCGAGCTGCAAGGTTATGCCGCTGACCTGATCACCTTGCTCACTGCTAACTCCGGGATCCGCTTCGAACTGGTGCCTACCCGACAGTGGCATGAGTCCATCGAGCTACTGAAGCAACAACAGGTGGATCTGATCCCGTTGATGACGGCACTGGCGAGCCGCCGTGATTTCGCGTCGTTTACTTCCCCTTTTCTTCGGATTAACAGTTATGTCGTCGCCAGGCAGGGAACGCCGCCACTGTCATCTTTAACAGCGCTGCAAGGGCGCCGTATTGTTGGCGTCACCGACTCTCACGAGGCATCTCTTATCGCGCGCTATGGCGCCGAGATAGTCGAGGTGGACAGTGATAGTGACCTGTTGGCTGCGTTGGATTCCGGTCTTGCTGACTATGCGTTACTGACCATGACCAGTCTGGGCCAGCAGGCGATCCAGGGATTTAGCAACAAGTACCAAGTGGTGTTCAGCAGCCCGCAACTGGCGTTGCCTGTCAGCATGGGAATTGCTCGCCAGCAGCCTGAGCTGACCCGGATCATGAACAAGCTGTTGCAGTCCATCACGGATGAAGAGTGGCGCGTACTCGAGCAGCGCTGGCTCAATGTGTCAGTTAATCAGGGACCCGATTATGGGGTCATGTTTCGCGGGCTCGCCATTGGTGGGGGCCTGTTGCTGTGTGGTGGCTTGCTGGTCTTGGCGTGGAACTGGAGTCTGCGCCGGCAGATCAATCAGCGCAAAATGGCAGAGCGTTTGCTCAATGAGCAACTGCAGTTTGTCGAAACGCTGCTGGAGTCGCTACCCAGTATGGTGGCCTTGCTAGACAGGGATCAGCGATTCATTCAGTGCAATCAGGCCTATCGCGATACGTTTATGGGGCAAGAGAACATCCATGCGCTGGATCAGCTGCCTTTTATGACGCGAGCCGTCAAAGATATGGTGCTAGCAGAAGAGCGCACGATATGGCAAACCGGGCAGGGCATGCAGGGGGCCGGGATGGCGACGCGAGCAGATGGTTCCCTGTTGCATGTGGCCTATGCCAAACGTCCCTATCATGATCCCGATGGCAACATGCGTGGGGTGCTCACCGTCTTGACCGATCTCACTCATATCAAGGAGGCGGAGGCGCGGGCCAGGCACGCGGAAACCCGGTTGGCGCAGATCACTGACAGTATGCCGGGGATCGTCTTTCAATATGTGTGGCAAGACGAGGGCAAGGGGCGTTTTCTTTATATCTCCGAAGGGGTTGAGTCCATTTTGGGGATAAACCGTGAACAGGTGTTTGCGACCACCAGTGCGGGGGAGTTGCTGGCGGCGTCTCCTGCTGTGTGCCAGGCGTTGATCAAACAAGTTGCACACCATGCCAGAACGCTAACCCCGGTCGATTTGGAGTTGATCTCCAAGAACGGGCCAGAGGAGCGTATCTTGCAGCTTCGCGGCAACTTCCAGCTGGGTGAAAAGGGGGCCTTGCTTCTGAACGGGGTGATCCAGGATATCACCAGCCTCAAACGGCAGCAGAATGAACTGCAAGAAGCCCGAGCCTCTGCTGAGCAGGCGATGCAAGCGCGCAGCCGTTTTTTGGCCAGCATGAGCCATGAGCTAAGAACGCCTATCTCGGGGATGCATGGCATGCTCGAATTGTTGCAGATGAGCCAACTCAATGACGATCAGCACGACATGGTGCGCAATGTGGTCAGCTCTACCCATAACTTGCTCTATCTGGTCAACGATATTCTCGACTTTTCCAAGATTGAGGCAGGTCAGTTGCAGCTGCATTACCAGACCAGTCGCCTGCAAACCGTGATCTGCGACGCTATCCGTGGCCATGCCACCCTGGCCCACGGCAGGGGGCTGAAGGTGACGCTAGTGTGGGGGCCGTTGATGCCCGATCACGCTGATATTGACGCGGTACGGATCGGTCAGGTCATCTCTAACCTGTTGAGCAATGCGGTGAAGTTTACGACAAAGGGGGAGATCCGGATCCTGGTCAACTACCAGCACGGGCAGTTGGCGATCAGTGTCAGTGATACCGGTATCGGGATTGCCCAGGAGAAGCAGGGGTTGCTGTTTACCCCCTTTGAACAGGTAGAGTCGGACATTAATCGCCGTTTTGGCGGTTCTGGACTGGGGTTGGCGATCTGCCTTCAGCTGGTTCAAAAAATGAGCGGGGAGCTTAGCGTGACCAGCAAGGTTGGCGAGGGGGCCTGTTTCCATTTCACGGTCCCCTTGCTCCAGCCCCTGTGGGACAAGCCGCCACTCACCGGTACCGAATGGTGGTTTTGCAGCACAGATAGTCATCTGGAAGCGGCCATGGTGCGGCTGGGGGCCACTCTCAGGCACCTGGATGTCAGCCAGTTACATCGAGCGCAGCAGGGGTTACTGCTGGCGGATCAATCTTGTCTGGAACAAGCGTTGGGACGGGAGTGGCAGCAATGGCTCAAGCATGGGGCGCTCAAAGGCATTATCACCTCATCGAATGAGGCGCTGCGGGGTCGAGTAGAAGGTGAGCCTT
>JBOFSK010000365.1:0-2353 GCA_051651505.1 Aeromonas sp. | reverse complement strand
CGGTGAACAACCACGTCGCCCCCTACGAGCTGGTGAAGACCATGCGCGCCTCCATTCTGGCGCTGGGCCCGCTCGCAGCCCGTTTCGGCGCGGCTGATGTCTCCCTGCCCGGCGGTTGCGCCATCGGTGCCCGTCCGGTCAACCTGCACGTCCACGGTCTGGAGCTGATGGGTGCCAAGATCACCATCGAAGATGGCTACATCAAGGCCCGGGTCGATGGTCGCCTCAAAGGCGCTCACATCCTGATGGACATGGTTTCGGTCACTGGCACCGAGAACCTGATGATGGCGGCAACGCTGGCTGAAGGTCGTACTGTGATCGAAAATGCCGCCCGTGAGCCGGAAGTGGTCGATTTGGCCCGCTTCCTCAATACCCTGGGTGCCAAGATCCAGGGCGCAGGCACCGACACCCTGACCATTGATGGCGTCGAGCGTCTGCACGGCGGCAGCTACAGCGTGCAGCCAGACCGTATCGAAACCGGAACTTTCCTGGTGGGCGCCGCGGTCACCGGTGGCAAGGTCACCTGCCGCAACACTGACCCGACCCTGCTGGAAGCGGTGCTGGTCAAGCTGGAAGAGGCAGGCGCCTTGATCGAGAAAGGGGCTGACTGGATCACCCTCGACATGACTGGCCGCACCCTCAAGCCGGTCACCATCAAGACCGCCCCTTATCCTGCCTTCCCAACCGATATGCAGGCCCAGTTCACCGTGCTGAATGCGGTCGCCAAAGGGACGGCTATGGTCACCGAGAACATCTTTGAGAACCGCTTTATGCACGTGCCCGAGCTGGTACGGATGGGCGCCGATATCGAACTGCAGGGCAATGTAGCCATCTGCCGCGACACCGAGCAGCTCAAAGGTGCTCAGGTGATGGCGACCGATCTGCGCGCCTCTGCCAGCCTGGTGCTAGCCGGCTTTGTGGCCGAAGGCTCCACCATTGTCGACCGTATCTATCACATCGACCGTGGCTACGAAGATATCGAGCAAAAACTGCAGGGTCTGGGTGGTCGCATCGAGCGCATCAAGGGCTGATTGCCCTTCGATCGCCAGCAGATCACTGATCGCAGGCTGATAAAAAGGCCCCCTCGCGTTGGCGAGGGGGCCTTTTTCATGGCTTCAGTTCCGTTGGGAGGGGGATCAGTGACCCGCCAGCTTCATATTCTCGACCAGTACCGAGCCGGTCTTGAGGCTGGAACGTTCGTCCTCGTCACAGCCCACTGCCACGATATGGCTAAACATCTCCGCCAAATTACCGGCGATGGTGATCTCCTCGACCGGGTAGGCTATTTCGCCATTCTCGACCCAGAAACCAGCCGCGCCACGGGAGTAGTCGCCGTTGACGATATTGACCCCTTGGCCCATCAGCTCGGTCACCAACAGGCCAGTACCCATCTCGTTGAGCATGCCTTGAAAATCCTGACCAGTATTGGAGACCTGCCAATTGTGGATGCCCCCGGCATGGCCCGTGGTGGTCAGCCCCAACTTGCGGGCGGAGTAGGAGGTGAGCAACCAGCTCATCAGCTCGCCATTGCGCACTATATCCATATTACGGGTTGCAACCCCTTCCCCATCGAACGGGCTACTGGCCAAGCCACCCAACAGGTGAGGAAACTCCTCAATGGTGAGCCACTCGGGCAAGATCTGCTTGCCCAGCTTATCGAGCAAGAAACTCGACTTGCGATAGAGATTACCGCCGCTAATGGCCATCACCAGATGGCCCCACAGACCAGAGGCAGTGTCAGGGTGAAACAGCACAGGGGCATGGCGAGTGGAAATCTTGCGGGCACCGAGGCGGGAGACGGTACGCTCGACCGCCTCATCAGCAATCCGCTGCGGGCTCCAGAGCCCGGCCAGATCGCGACTGGAGGAGTAGCCATAATCACGCTGCATCTCGCCATCCTGCTCACCGATCAACACGCAGCTCAGGGAGTTGCGTGAGGCGGCATAGCCCTTCACAAAGCCATGGCTATTGCCATAAACCTTGATGCCGAGATGGCTAGAGAAACCGGCACCGTCAGAGTGCTTGATACGGGCATCACGGCCAAGGGCCAACCGCTCACACTCGATGGCCAACTCAATCCCGCGCTGGGGATCCAGTTCAATCTGTTGACACAGTTGCAAGTCAGGGGCGTCCCACGCCAACAGTTCGGCGGGCGCCAGCCCGGCGCAACTGTCAGCCGAGGTGTGGCGGGCAATCTCGATGGCGGCTTCAACAGCGGCACGAATGGCCGGCTTGCTCAGATCGGTAGTCGAGGATGATCCCTTACAGCCATCGCGATAGACAGCGATACCCAAGGCCCCGTCCTTATTGAACTCGATACTTTCCAGTTCGCAACCCCGGGTGTTCACTGACA
>JBOFSK010000364.1:0-4532 GCA_051651505.1 Aeromonas sp. | reverse complement strand
GGTGCACTGGGCGCGGCGTGGATGACTTGTACTCGGATGTTATCACCCACAGGCCCTTGGCTCGGACGCTCGATCACCAGCGGGCCGAATGCGGTATCACCACTGCCGCTTAATTTACCTATTGCCAGTAGGTCATACTGCGTATCGGCAGCAAAATCCAGCTCTACGGGCCCAATCACGGTAGCCGTGCTGGTGGGCAAAATGCCATCGACGGCTATCTTGTAACTGCCGGCAGCGACCGGCTTCAGGCCACTGCTCACACCATAGTCAACGCCACTTAAAAAACGGCTGTCGTCGACCATCACATTGACTTGAGGGGCATCGGGGGCAAGGTGGCTGACCCTGACTGTGGTATTCGTATCGGGAGCCGAGTGGTCATCATCACTGCCGCCACACGCAGTCAGCGCAATCCCCATAACCACAGCCGCACAATATTGAGTCCATTTCATTAGGTCACTCTCCATCAGTTGGGTGAGCAGGTTGATATGGAACACATACATGACAGGATCACCAGCCCTTATTGAAATAGGTCAATATTCCATCAGCACGACGTACCACTCGATAGCATTCAATGAGCTGTCTTTGGCAAACAAAAAACCAGCAATAAATTGCTGGTTTAGCTGGCCATAGATTTCAGAGTCCAGACAAGAACGCTCTCAAAGAGAGTGGGCGGCTTACTCCTCGTTAAATCGGGAGGTAAACAGTGCCATCACAGCAGCCAAGGCCTCAACTTCTTCCGGCCCCTCGGCCTGCACCTCAACCTGTCGCCCCTGAGCAGAATCGAGCATCAGCAGACCGATCACGCTATCAGCATCAGCCTCAACCCCATCCTCATTGCGCAACAAGACATGGGCATCAAATCCCTGCACCAGCTCGAACAACATCATGGCCGGTCTGGCATGAATGCCCAGCTTATTCTTCACTTCTACCGAGGCGGAAACAGTCATCGGGTCGTCCTATTGGTCCATCAGGATTGGGGGGCGCTCTTGTCGAGCGTCCGGTGCCGGATTTGCACGTTCTTGCCAAGCAAGCGCAACGCGCTGGCCAGCCGTTCGGCAATAAAGACCGAGCGATGCTGACCACCGGTGCAGCCGATGCCAACCGTCAGGTAACTGCGATTGTTGCGCTCCAGATGGGGGAGCCAAGTCAGTAACATACTTTCAATTTGCTGAATAAACAGCATCACATCAGCCTGCGCCGAGAGATAGTTGGCAACCGGCTCATCCTTGCCGGTAAGCGGCTTGAGTTCGGGGATCCAGTGTGGATTGGGCAAGAAGCGGGCATCGAACACGAAGTCGGCGTCCTTGGGAATGCCATACTTGAAACCAAAGGATTCAAATACCAGCACCAGCTCGTTCTCTTTTTTGCCAAGCACTCGGGTCTTGATGAGCTCGCTCAGGTCGTGAATGCTGAGGGTGGTGGTATCGATGCGCAGATCAGCGCTCGAGGAGATAGGTGCCAGCAGATTGGTCTCTTCGCGGATCGCCTCATCTAGCGATAATTTGTTACGCGACAAGGGGTGCAAACGGCGGCTCTCGCCATAGCGCTTCAGCAAGGTCGCATTATCCGCATCGAAAAAGAAGCTGGAAAACTGCACCCGCCCTTCGTTGCGTACTTGAGCTAGCAGATTTTCCAGCTTGTCCGGATCGCTCGGCAGATTGCGTACATCGATACTGACCGCCAGCTTGTCATACTGGCTCTCGACCGAGACAATCAGCTGAGGCAACAGATTCACCGGCAGGTTATCCACGCAGTAGTAACCCAAATCCTCTAACACCCGCAGGGCTACGGTCTTACCGGAACCAGAGCGCCCACTTACCACAATTAACTGCATCTTGTTCCCTCACACCAAAACAGGTGGCTCATTCCAAGTCCGAGTATCAGGCCGAAGTCATGATCTGATAGAGCTCTTCATCACTGGTTGCCTGACGCAATTGGCGACAGACCGCCTTGTCACCCAACTTGGAGGCCATCAGAGAAAGGGTCTTGAGGTGCTGCTTGCATTCACTTTCTGGCACTAATAAGGCAAACAGCAAGTCAACCGGCTGGTTGTCGATAGCGTCAAACGAAATGGGATCTGCAAAGGTCATCAGGATCGCAGTAGGCGGAAACGCATCATCAATACGACCATGAGGAATCGCAATCCCCGCGCCAATGCCGGTACTGCCCATTTTTTCACGGGCCAGCAAGCATTCGAATAACGCCTGACGGGAGGTGCCAAGACGCTCTGCGGCCAGCTCACTGATGATTTCGAGGGCGCGTTTTTTGCTGGTGCAAGGGACTGCACTTTTGGTGCAGTCCAGACTCAGAATGTGTTCAAGTTGCATGGTTATTTTTTGTTTAACTTATCTTTGTGCTTGATGATCTGCCTATCCAGCTTGTCGAGCAAGGTGTCTATCGCAGCATACATATCCGCATGCTCAGACGTGGCAAACACCTCACCACCACTGACATGCAATTTAGCTTCCGCTATCTGGTTCAGTTTTTCCACGCTAAGCACCACATGAACATTATTAATGTGGTCAAAATGACGCTCAAGTTTGGCAAATTTGTTACTTACATACTCTCGCAGAGCTTCGGTAATCTCGACATGGTGTCCAGTCAGGTTAATTTGCATAACATCATCCTTTTGTTTTGCCTAAACCAGGCGTTTGCGCTGATTGGAAGGTGGGATAAACAAGGATTCGCGATACTTAGCGATCGTGCGTCTCGCCACCATAATACCCTGTTCGGCCAGCAAATCCGCGATCTTGCTATCACTTAGTGGCTTGGCAGGATTCTCTGCCGTGACCAACTTTTTGATCAGCGCGCGAATTGCGGTCGACGAGCACTCTCCCCCTCCTTCGGTGTTTACATGGCTGGAGAAAAAAAACTTCAGTTCAAAGATACCGCGCGGGGTATGCATATACTTCTGGGTTGTCACCCGAGAAATCGTCGACTCATGCATTTCCACAACTTCGGCGATGTCATTGAGCACCATCGGCTTCATCGCCTCTTCCCCATACTCGAAAAAGCCCTGTTGTTGCTCGACAATGCAGCAGGCCACTTTCAATAGGGTGTCATTGCGACTCTCCAGGCTCTTGATAAACCATTTAGCCTCCTGGAGATGGGAACGAATAAATTGGGTATCCGTGCCACTGCGCGCATGACGGGCCATGGCAGCATAGGTCTCGTTGACCCGAATACGGGGAGCAGAATCCGGATTGAGCTCAACCACCCACTTGCTCCCTTTTTTGACCACAGACACATCCGGGATCACGTACTGAGAGTCACTCTGGATGATGCCATTGCCGGGGCGCGGCTCCAGCAGCTGGATCAGATCCAGCACGGCCTTGAGGTCGCTCTCTTTGAGCTTGGTCTTGCGCGCTAAGGTTCGGTAATCTCGGTTACCAAGCAGATCCATGTGCTCCAGGATCACCTCCTTGGCCTCATTGAGCCAAGGGGTTTGGAGATCAAATTGATCCAGTTGGATCAGCAAACACTCCTGTACCGAACGAGCAGCAATGCCAACCGGGTCGAAATGCTGCACCCGCTTGAGCACAGCCTCGACTTCATCAAGCTCAACCTCCAGGGTATCGCTGCTCACTGCCAACTGAATATCTTCCAGAGTAACGGTCAGATAACCAGACTCGTCGATAGCATCGATAATCGCCAAGGCAATGGCCGCATCCACATCGCTAAATGGGGTCAGACGCATCTGCCAAAACAGGTAATCTTGCAGATTTTCGGTGGTCTCCCCTTGATAGACACTGTCTTCCCCTTCGTGAACCGGCCCCGCGCTCTGAGCGGTACCGGCAGAGTAAACCTCATCCCAAGTGGTATCCATTGGCAACTCGTCCGGCATCTGTTCCTGCGCCATCGCGTCGCTGGCATCCAGCTGGCTAGCATCAACCAGCTCATTCGGACTTGTCTCCTGCACCTCGCTCTCCTCCTGCTCTAACAGAGGGTTATTTTCGAGCGCTTGCTGAATTTCCTGCTGAAGTTCCAAAGTGGAGAGCTGGAGCAGACGAATCGCTTGTTGTAATTGCGGCGTCATGGTCAATGACTGGCCAAGACGCAACTGTAATGTCGGCTTCATCTACGTCGGGATATCCTTATGTTCAGCGAGGCATTCGTCAAAGAGAATGAAGGCATGCCCCCTTACTATAGACTGAATTGATCGCCCAAATAGACCCGCTTGACCTGTTCATCAGCGAGAATGTCAGCCGGGGCACCTTCAGCAATCATCTTGCCGTGGCTAACGATATAAGCCTTTTCACATACATCCAGAGTCTCTCTGACGTTATGGTCAGTGATCAAGACACCAAGACCCCTATCCTTAAGATGCTCAATGATCTTCTTGATGTCTATCACAGAAATCGGGTCGACCCCGGCAAAGGGCTCATCCAGCAAAATAAAGCGGGGCTCGGCGGCCAGCGCACGGGCGATCTCGACCCGACGTCGCTCACCACCAGATAAGCTCTGGCCCAAGCTGTCGCGGATATGGGTGATATTAAACTCTTCCAGTAACTGCTGAACCTTGTCTTCCCGTT